>DAORHS010000243.1:0-6755 GCA_035438165.1 Prosthecobacter sp. | reverse complement strand
GGAGGCAGGTGTTGTGACCTCGATCATCAGCGCGGATGAAAGCCTTCGCGGCTGGCTGGCGCTGATTGCGAGGGCCGTGTCGCCAGAACGCGAGTCGGAGGCCTACTCCAGGCTCAACGAAACCATCAACATTCTGGGCGACATCGTTCGACTCCCCTATGACCTGGACGCTGCCGCAAGATTCCAGGCTTTTCGCAAAGCGGGCATTCGCATTGGTTCCAAAGATCTCAAGATCGCCTGCATCGCGCTTGAACACGACGCCACCGTGTTGACACGCAACACGAGAGACTTCGCGGTTGTCCCAGGATTGAAAATCGAAAACTGGTTGGATTGACGTCATGGGTGATTCAATCGGCAAATCGGAACTCCGCGCTTGCCAGCAGCGATTGGCAGAAGGCCGCCAGCAGCTTGGATTCGTGGGCAGAGGTGGTTCGGAGGAATTTTTCGGCGAGGGCAACTTCCTGCGCGTCTGGCGTGCGATTGAAGCAGAGCTGAAACGCGAGTTCGATTTGATTGGGAGCTGATTGAATGCGTTTGGCGAGCGCGGCGGCCATTTCCTGCACGAAGGGGCCGTTGAGCAGGTACAAGCCTTGCAACGGCACGTTCGTCACATCTCGGTCGCCGGTGACGAGATTGGGATTCGCCACATCAAACTGCTCCAGCACATCCGGCAGATGATCACGGACCACCGGTAGATAAATCGAGCGGCGATGCGAGCCGTCGAGATCGGGCGGCAGCTTCGTGTTGAAGCCGATCAACGACACCGACTGCCCGTCCAGCTCCGCCACGAGCGATCCCGGACGGCGTGAGGTGTCGAGCAATCTTGAAACAGCCAGCATCGAGTCCCTAATCACTTCAGCATCGAGACGGCGTTTGTTCGCATGTGCCAGCAGTCTATTGTCTGGATCAGACTCTACGCCCATCGCCCTTTGCCCTCCGCTCTCCTGTCGATACGTCTCCGACATCACAATCTCCTTGATCAGCTTCTTCACCGACCAACCGCCGTCCATGAACCGAATCGTAAGATAGTCGAGCAGCTCGGGATGGCTCGGACGCTCGCCGCTGAAGCCAAAGTTATCAACGGTGCGCACCAAACCCGCGCCAAACAGATGCCGCCACACGCGGTTCACCATCACGCGGGCGGTGAGCGGGTTTTCACGGCTGGTGAGCCATTTCGCGAGCTCCAAGCGGCCGCTTTGCTCTTTCGGCATGGAGATCTTCAAATCCATCACGCGCGGAAAGCCGCGCGGCACGGTCTTTCCAGGATGTGCGATCTCTCCACGCTCGTAGAGCGCCGAATCGGTGATGCGTTTCGCATCCTTCACACCCATGCACAGCGGCAGGGCGCGGCCTTTGTCATCCACGGCCTCCAGAGCACCCTCCACGCCGCCGCGCGTCCAGATGATGCGCAGCGCGTTGCCGAGCAGCTTGTTGAACTCGCCGCTGATGTCGCGCTTCTCGGCCTGCGCCTTGGCGATGTATTCGTTCTGCGCCTTGTCGTCAGCGTTCAGCTTCGCCAGATCGGCCTTGAGCTGCTTCACACGCGCCTCCGGTAGTGATTTGCCGACAATGGCCTGCCCCGGCAGCTTCGGCAGGCGGATGAGATGACCGTGGTTGTTGTTCTCGGAGTCGATCCAATTCCCATAAAAGGTCTGCGTGCTCTTGAAGATGCCCGCGAGGCCGTAGTAGTCCTCCATGCTGAAGGGTTCCGTCTTGTGATCATGGCAGCGCGCGCAGGCGATGCTGCTGGCCATCATGGCGCGCGTCACCGTGTCGAGCTGCTCGTCCGCCACATCGGCGGCGAACTGCGCCTTGTTCTGCTCGTTGAGCCCCTTCGGCCCCATGGCGAGAAAGCCAGTCGCGGTGAGCAGACGCGCACGCTCGGCGTCGTCTTTTGCGGGCAGCAAATCGCCCGCAATCTGCTCCGTGATGAAGCGGTCATACGGCACGTCCGCGTTTACTGCATCAATGACGTAGTCACGGTAACGCCATGCGTGCGGGAAGGTCAGGTTGGACTCTCGGCCATTGGATTCGGCATAGCGCACGACATCCAGCCAGTGACGGCCCCAGCGCTCGCCGAAGCGTGGACTCTGCAAAAGCGCGTCCACCTGACGTTCGTAGTCGGACGGGTCTGACTTGTCTGACAAGTCGGACGGCGGCAGGCCGGTGAGATCAAAAGAAAGCCTCCGCAGCAGCACCACGCGCTCCGCAGGCGGCGCGGGCTTCAAACCGGCCTCGGTCAACTTTTCCCGGATGAAGCCATCAATGCCGCCCGATGCCTGTTTCGGCATCAAGGGCTTCTTGTAACTCCAAAACTGCTTTCCAGCCGCCACATCCACTGGCGGACGCTCCGCCGCCTTCGCCGCTGATTCACGCGAATCGTCAGCACCGGCCTTGATCCATGTTTCAAAGTCAGCGATGACTGATTTCGGCAGTTGCGGCTCCTTCGGCGGCATTTCGAGATCGGGATCGCTGTGCTTGATCGCGGTGAGCAGCAGGCTCTTCGTCGCATCGCCCGGCACCACTGCCGGCCCTGTTTCGCCGCCTTCGCGAATGCCGTGTTTGGTGTCCAGCATGAGCCCGCCCTTCGATTTACCGGACTCGGCGGAGTGGCACTCGTAGCAGTGCTTCACGAGCACGGGACGGATCTTCGATTCAAAGAAGGCCGTGTCCTCCGCAAGCACGCTCGTGGCGAAAAGAAGGTAGATCGCAGGTTTCATCGGGCAGGATCGGGTTTGGAGATCGGGGCAGGGTTCGTGGTGTTGTCATTCTTTTGCTCCAGCCACTTCGCGGTGCTGGTTTTCGACCATGATCCGCTGATGCAGCGCAGGGGCTTGCCTTCACTCCACAGCATCCACGCGGGAGCGCCTTCGTGCAGCGCGGCAAAGGTCAATTCGGCGGCGGATTTCCACGCGGGCATCGTGCGGCACTGCCAGCGCGGATGGGGCGGCGAGATGATCTGCGTTTTACCGCTGTCGATCTCGACCACGGCCACCGCGTCGGTCTCGCTCTCGACCACGGCGACGCGTTTGCCATCCGGCGAGGCGGTGAAGAAGCCGAGATTCACCGGCAGATCGCCCGGCGCGGTCGGCACCGGCGCCACCGTGCTGCCATCGGCGGCGATGACGAACAAACGCGGTGACAATTCCGGCCCCGTGCCCGTCGCAGGCAATGTGACCGGCTGGCTGGCGAACAGCACGCGTCCGTCCGCCAGCACCTGCACCACCGGACGGTTCAATGTGATCGCCGTCGCCAGCGTGACGGGCGGGCTGCGTTTCTCGATCTTTTCTCCGCCTTCCTGAAAAACACTGATGCGGTGGATGCTGTGCAGCTTCTCACCCTCGCCGCCGAGCGGTGCCATAAAGACCAGAGCAAGGCCATCCGGCGTCCAGTCAAACGCCGCGCTCACCTTGTGCGCCACGGTGAAGGCGGGTGTGCCATCGAGCATCATCACCTCCAGGGCCGCGCTCTCGCCATCGTCATCAAGACGAAGAAACGCCAGCGCATCCTGCTGCGGAGACACACGCGGCGCCAGCACCGGCTTCAACAGACTGCGCACAAGCGACCGCGTCTCGACCACGTGATCTTCCCGCAGCCGGAACAGGCAGAGCTCGCCCACCGCGTAACCCGCGTCCGGTTTCCTCATCGACTTCATCAGATCCCCGCCCTCCGGCAGTGCGCGCAGCAGTTTCTCCACCGCGACCGGGTCTTGCTCAAACACTCGCCTCACGGCGTAGCCAAAGCGCTCACGCTGCATGTCCGGCAGGGCCGAAACCACGTCCTCCAGCGTTTTTGCCTTGTCTGCCAGCCTGGTGGCAGCCTCCAACAGCGGCAGCACCACCGGCAGCATCGCTTCCACCGACTCCACCTCCTCCGTCGGGATCAGCATCCGCGCCTCTTCCCAGTGCGGGATCACCCGCGTGCGCTGCAGCACAAAGCCGCCGCCATCGCGCAGCCAGCTCGCCGTTTTAACCAGCGCGTTCTTCATTGAGGCATCCTCCATCAGCGCCTCGCCCAGGCGTCCGTCCGCATCCGCGAGATACAGCCGGCCATCGATGCAGACGAGAGCGCGGTCTCCCTGCGGCGACCACCACACACGCTCCTCGGGCAAGCAGCCTGCAAGCAGCAGCGAAAACAAAAGATAAAAACGCATCGCATTCATGGCAGGGATTTCGTTTCGAGATTCTTTGTGTCCACGCGCACCACCTGCATGCCCTCGCCCGCAGGATCGAACGACATGCGATATTGCGCCCATGGGCTCTCACGGCGCGGTTCGGGCGTGTTTTCCCCCGAAGCCGTCGTCGTCGGCGAGTTCGAGCGTCCGGCGAAGAACCCACCCGCGCCCGTCAGGGCCGCCAGCAGCAGAATCGCCGCCGCGCGTGCCAGCCAGGGGACGAGGGCAGGTTGTTTCGTGGTTTTGGGCGCGCCGGGGCATGTCACCGCCACACGTGCCAGTTCGGGGTGCTGGAGCACGGCATCGTGAGTGATCTGCAGCGACTCAAGAATGCGCTCCGCCTCGGCACGGGCGTGTGTGTTGGCCGCCAGATGATGCTCCAGCAGTTCAGCCGCCTCCGGCGACAGCTCGCCGAAGTGACGGTCGATGATCAAGGCGTGCAAGGATTCAGGTTTCATGGGATTGAAGGGTTGATTTCATTTTTCAAACGATGACGCACCTCAGCGACGGCGTGGTGCAGACGGGAGCGCACGGTGCCGACGGGAATGCTCAAAGCCTCGGCGATCTCGGCATATGACAATCCTTGTGCAAAGCGCAGGTCGAGAATCTCGCGCTGCACCGGCTCCAGCTTCGCGATCGTCTCCCGCGCTGCCTCCACGCGCTCGTCTTGAATCGGCGCGGCGACATCGTGCATCTCCGCGTTCAGCGGAATGACCTGCGCACGTTTCGACCACGCCGCCTGGCTCAGGTGCCGCGCGATGCCAAACAAGTAGCCCCGAGCGCACTTCGGCGACTTCCCATCGCGCAGCCCACGCGCCATTTCCAGAAACGTCTCCTGCACCAGGTCCTGCACGCCTTCTTCTCCGCCATGCCGGCGCGTGAAGTAGCGCGTCAGATCCCCCGCGCTCTCCGTGAAGAGGCGTTCGAGCAAGGGCGGTTGGTTCGTGGTGTCCACGCGGTTGGGAGGCAATTCACCGGCTGCAAGCGCAGCCTATCACCCCCAACGTGGGCCTTTCGATCCAAAAGGTTCACCGAACGCGGATTTTTTTCAACCAGGAGCCAGGCTCACGCCGGCAGATGGCTTTTCACCACGGCCATGCTGGCGGCGAACTTGCCCATCACCACATCGCGGGCCTTTTCGGCCTTCGCTTTCGATCCGGCGGGATCCTTGGCCATGGCGAGTACGGTGGCGGCGACTTTTTGAAGTTCCTCTTCCTTATCTAGGTCAAACAGCCAGTCGTTCAGGCCGATGTCGCGCCACATGAAGCCCTTGCTCGTTTGTTCGGCCCAGCGGCAGACAATGGCGGGGATGCCGTTGCCGATGCACATGATCGGACTGTGCATTTCGTGACCGAACAGGCCCGCGCTGCGGCGATAGGTGCTGATCGCCTCATCCGTGAGCCAGTAGTTCTCGCGCCACACGACGCGGGACTTCATGTCTTCAGGCAGCTTGTCGTAGAGCATCTCTTTGCTCACGGCCATCTGCGTTTTGTCCTCGGGGCAGAGCAGAATTTTGAGATCGGTCTGCTGGATCACGCTGACAATCGCATCGCGCAGCGGTTTGCAGTCATGCTCCTTCATCGCCTCGTTGCGGGCGTGTTTCGTTTCGTCCTTCGCGGCCTTCTTTTCGGGAATCGTCCAGTAGGGCGTGAAGCGCAGCCGTGGGATGCAGCAGAGGAATTTGCCTTCTTCGAGGCCGTTGGCCTTCAGGAACGCCTCCGCCTTCGCATCGTCCTTCAAATCGACCGCAAAGGCACCGTCGGGGCCATATTCCATGAGCGGGCAGGTGCAGCCTTTGCTTTTCGCGAGTTCGAGCGACACCGAGTCGCGAAAATACACAAACTTCGCGTCGTTGAACACGTCGATCGTCGATAAGATGGATTGGTCCGACGACGGCTTCGTCGAGGTCGATCCCTGCGACGAGAACGTGATGCCATACACGCCGTAAGGCTTCCCCGTGGCCTCTTTCCATTTCTGCACGTCCTTCTGCGCCACCAGCGACGGCCCGGAGCCGTGCAGCAGGAAGTCGCACTCCTCGAAAGCGGTCTTCACCTCCTCGCCGCGAATGATCTTCACCTTCGGAAAGCGTGCGTTCAGCATCTCCTCGACACCGTTGTCCACCTTGCTCGGCCACAGCCGAACCTCGACCTCCGGCAGATGCTTTTCCAGAAGCGCCAGCACCCCCGGCGTGTGCGCGATGTCACCGATGTTCACCGTCTGCCACGACGAGCGCAGAATCAGCCGCTTCGGCTTTTCCGCAGCGATGGCGGAGATGAAAGGCAGGGCGGCGGCGGAGCGGATGAAGTGGCGGCGGTTCATGGTTGGAAGGCAGAGTGCGACAGATCGTGGGCGGTGCACAAGTCCGAAGCAGCCTCATTTTGGACAGGCTTTTTTAGTGCGCCTTCATGCGTCCTTGCCATCATCGCCGCAGCCCACCGCTCAAGTTTGGCGCTTCGTCATTGATTCGTCATTCCTCATTCCGATTTCGTCATTTCTTTTTTCATGGCCGTCGAAACCAAGCCCCTCTTCAATCCCGAGCTCGTCCGCCAGCACGTTCATGGTTTCACGCTGCCGGATGCCG
>DAORHS010000242.1:0-6759 GCA_035438165.1 Prosthecobacter sp. | reverse complement strand
TCGCCACGCGCATCGCGCAGTATGAGATGGCCTTCCAGATGCAGGCCAGCGTGCCGGATTTGATGGACGTGAGCGCTGAGGGAGCCAAGTCGCTCGAACTCTACGGCTGCCAGCCCGGCGATGGCTCCTTCGCCTCAAACTGCCTGCTCGCACGTCGTTTGGCGGAGCGCGGCACACGTTTCATCCAGCTCTATCACAAGGACTGGGACCATCACGGTGGCGTGAAGCTCGGCGTGGAGCAAAAGGCGAAGGAAATCGACCGTGCCTGCATGGCGCTGATCACGGATCTGAAGCAACGCGGCATGCTGGAGGAGACGCTCATCGTCTGGGCCGGTGAATTTGGCCGCACGCCGATGTCCCAAGGCGGCAGCGGTCGCGATCATCACAACAAGGCGATGTCCGTGTGGCTCGCCGGCGCCGGCATCCAGGGCGGCATCGTGCACGGAGCCACGGATGACCTCGGCTACGCGGCCATCGAAAAGATCACCACGGTGCATGACCTGCATGCGACAATGCTGCACCAGCTCGGCATCCAGCACGACGCCTTCAGCTTTAAATTCCAGGGGCTGGATGCGCGTTTGAGCGGGGTGGAAGGTGCGAAGGTGATCAAGGAGATTTTGGCGTAAACAATGACGAAACCAGAATGAGGAATGCCGAATGAAGTCCGAATGACTCAAGGAGTTTGGGCATTCGGGATTTGTCATTGATTCATCATTCGCCATTCTGGTTTCGTCATTCCTCTTCCCATGAGCTTTCGCACCATTGAGATCTCCGATCCCGCCTTGATGGGCGATGGCATCCATCACGTCACCGTGAAGTCTGCGGCACTGCACCGCAGGGCGGACATCAGTTTTTATGTGCCGCCGGACGCGAAGGTGGAGACGCTGCCATTGGTCATCCTGCTGCACGGGGTTTACGGCAGCCACTGGGCGTGGCTGTTCAAAGGCGGAGCACACAAGGTGTTGGACCGCCTCATCGCGGAGGAAAAACTGCCGCCGATGATGCTGGCGATGCCGTCGGATGGTTTGTGGGGCGACGGTTCAGGCTATGCGCAGCATCGTAACGCTGACTATGCGGCATGGATCGTCGAAGAGGTGCCCGAAGCCGCCGCAGAGGTCGATTCGCGCTGCCAGAACGCGCCGCGTTTCATTGGCGGGCTCTCGATGGGTGGTTACGGCGCTCTGCGGCTCGGCCTGCTGAATCCGAAACGCTTCACCGCGATCAGCGCGCACAGCAGCATCACGCATGTGGCGCAGATGCAGGGCTTTGTGGAGGAGTCTCTGGCGGAGTTTGACCTGACCGATTCTGATCCGCTTTCCGTGATCGAATGCGCGAAGCAAACACCGCGACTGCCGCATCTGCGTTTCGACTGCGGCACGGAGGATGCGCTGATCGAGCACAACCGCACGCTGCATCGTGAACTGGAGGCCGCGGGCATTCCGCATGTGTATGAGGAGTTTTCCGGCGGCCATACGTGGGACTACTGGCACGAGCATCTGGCGGACACGCTGCGTTTTTTCAACGCGTGCCTCGCGTTTTAGCGGCTACTTCCTCGCCGTCCGCGCTTTGTCGGTATAAAACACCATCGGCAGGCTCAGGTGCTCTTTTTCACCGACGGGCTGGCCGACGAGCGGAACGGGGATTTTGAAGGGGAACTCGGGACTCGGTGAGAAATCGCGATCAAAGGCGAGCATGGGGCCGCGAATGACGAGGTCACGCCATTCCGCATACGGTCCGGTGTAAACATCAGTGATACGCTCCACCTTCGCGGACACCGGCGTCATGACGAAGCCGGCCAGTTTGGCACCGCGCTCCTCGGCTTTGGATTTCATCAGTTCGTAATCGGCGCGCTGCACAGGAAGGTTCACGCAGGGCACATCGCCATACCAGGCGACAAAGGCGGGGGAGTCGGAAATGATAAACTCGTTCCTGTCCGTGAGCAGGCGCAGAATGAACGCACGCTCGGGCAGGAAGGGCGGCCAGTGCGGCGGGATCTTGCCACCCATGGTGAGTCCGAACTTCATCAGCACTGGCAGATTCACCGCCATGGGCAGGGCGGTGATGAGGAGGGCCACAATGGGCGCGCCCCAGCGGGCCATGAATTCACCGGACATCTGAAAGCGTGACCACAGCACGACGAGCATGGCCGCACCGAAGGTGCTCATGGCGGGCATGAGCACGATGTAGAGGGCGTTGTCGTCCTTCTCCTTGTCCGCCAGCCCGAGGAGGCCCATGCCGAGCGCCACGCAGGCAAACACCACCGCCAGCGTCCAGCGTGCGGAGGCGGCATCCGCCTTGCGAAAGCGGTGCATGAGCGCGAGGAAAAACAACAGGGCCGGCACGACGTAGCCCAGATGGGCGAAGAGCAGCGCCAGCTGATCCTGCCAGCCAAGGCCGACGCGACGCAGCAGGTCATCCACCTGCAGCAGCGGAACACTGGGTGAAAAATCCCGCAGCAACGTGTCATGCGCGACGGCAGAAGACTGCGCCTGGAGCAGGGCCTTGATGCCGCCGAGCGGATCGCCGCAGAGCTGCGTGTTCCACCAGCCCCAGGCGACAAGCACCAGCGCCGGGAACAAAGCCACCACGATGGCCCCCGCCCTGCCACGCGGCAGAAACACCGCCACGCCGATAACGACGCCCACGACGATCCACAACGCCATCCAGTGCGTGAGCACCATCAGGGCGCAGACCATGCCGAGCAGCGCGAGCGGGATGAACATGCCACGGTCTTCCACCGCACGACCCGCCGCCGAGGCATACAAACGAAAAGCGATGGCAAAGAGCAAAACGAGCAAGGCACGCGGTGCTCCGCTGACCATCAGTTCCCAGGCCGGCTCGCACACCAGCAGCGCGATGGCGGCGATGGCGGCGACTTGTTCGTCAAACAACCGCCGTGCCGCTCCGTGCGTGAAGAAGATCGTCAGCAGATACCAGACGACGCCGAAGCAGGCGATCACGCGGTCCATCAGGAACACCGCTCCTCCGGTGACCGGATCGTAAACCAGCCACGGCTTCATGAAACGAAACGCTACCGACCACAGCAGCGGCTGGAGCGGCGGCTGCACGGTTTCTGGCATCGCCAGCGGCGTGGGCTTTTTCCCCTCCGACTCCATCTGCGCCCAGGCATACGGCTCGATGACATGGGTTTGATAGGAGCCCGTGCGGGCGATCTGCCGCGCGAGCTGCGCCTGGTTCATCCCCTCCGCACTGCTCAGGCCGCGAAACGTCACAAACACATGCAGCAGGGCCATGACGATGGCGGCGGCATAGAACACCAGTCGAAGCAGAGCGCCGGGGCCGGAGGAGTTGGGAGACATGTGGCTTACCTTCCACAGGCGGAGCCTGCGTGCCAAGAACGATCTCGCGCCTCACTGATGCGGCTCGAAGATCACCCCGGCGCATTCACGCCTTCCGTCCGCGCCCGCACAGCGCCAGTGCCAGCGCACCGAAGGCTTCACAAACGAGCCCAGCTCCCCTTCGAGAATACGGAACTGCCCCAGCAGTTCACCGCCGTCACGCACCACCAGGGAGCGTGCCGCCACGGTGCCCTCCAGGGTGCCGCCGGCTTCCAGAGTCACCGGGCCTTCACACACGAAGTCACCCGAAGCATGACCGGAAACCGTGATCGACCGCGCCCGCACCTCCTGCAGAAAGGTCACCTCGCAGCCTGCGGCCACATCGAGCCGGTCACAGACCACGAAGTCGGCGATGAGCCCGTTCATATCGATCGTACGCGACGGCAGCTCCAACGACTCCTGCTCGACGCGCTGCAGCTTTTTCAGGCAGATCGGGCAGGAGGGCGTGGAAAAATCACCCGCAGCTGTGACGACAAAGAGGAAGTCACTTTTGTCACCCGGCAGGGCGCGCACGGCGGCCTCGAGTCCCACCGCATCCACGGCTTCGATGCGCAGTTCCTGCGCCGTCCTCAACGCCGCCGGACTGAAGCCCGCAGGCGCGATCAAAATGCCACGCGTATCGCGCGCGGTGCGCACCTCCTGGGCAAATCGCTGCACCGTCTCCGGCGTGGCCCCCCATTCATTCCATGGGGCGATCTTCACCATCGCCCGCCGTGCCTTCGCAGATTTCGGCTCCTCGATCATGCCAAAGAGCACCGCGCCGTCCGGCATGATGCGTGATCCCGCCAGTTCACAGCCGGATTCAGCAGCGATCGCACGCGCCAGTTCCGACATGCGCGCCCAGTCGAGGCTCGCGATCAGCTCCGGCGACCATCCGGCCAGCCGGTCCACATCACCGCTGCGCCGCAGTGAGAAACCAGCTTCTTCGAGAGTGACGAAAGGATCGAGCATGGGCTGGATGACTGGAAACTAGATACTGGTTGCTGGATGGCGAGTCATTGGCGGTACCAAAGCCGCACTCATCCAATAATCCACAACTCCATTCATCCAGTGTCCAGAATCGAGCATCCAGTGATCCAGCTTGCCGCATCTCCAAAACCCTGTTTCTTCCGCGCCTCATGTCGAAGGCCGCCAAAACTGAAGAAACCCAATTTTTCCACACCGGAACCGAAAAGGAACCCTTCGTGTTCGCGTCCGGCGACGAGCTGCCGGGCATCACCGTGGCCTATGAGACCTACGGCAAGCTGAACGCCAGCAAGTCGAACGCCATCCTGCTCTTCCACGCCCTTTCCGGCAGCCAGCACGCGGCGGGCGTCACCCGCGAAGTCGCGGGCACCGATGAACGCTGGACGGAGGACATCCACACCGGCTGGTGGGATCTCTTCATCGGTCCGGACAAGGCGCTCGACACCAAACGCTACTTCATCATCTGCGCGAACTACCTCGGCGGCTGCTATGGCTCCAGCGGCCCTGCCTCCGTGAATCCTGCCACCGGCAAGCCCTACGGCAGCAGCTTTCCTCCGGTGCGCAGCAGTGATGTGGTGAACTCTCAGCTCGCCTTGCTGGACGATCTCGGGATCAAGCAGCTCCACGCCGTCATGGGCGCCTCCGTGGGCGGGCTGCTGGCCATCAATCTCGCCACGCTTTACCCGGAACGTGTCAAACTCGTGGTCCCCATCGCCAGCGGCTGCCGCACCACGGTTTTGACCCGCCTCACCCTGTTTGAGCAGGTGCTTGCGATTGAAAATGACCCGCATTTTCAAGGCGGTGACTACTATGAGGACAAGCCGCCCGAATACGGCCTCGCGCTCGCGCGCATGATCAGCCACAAGACCTTCGTGCATCTCGACGCCATCGAACGCCGCGCGCGGCAGGATCTGAAGCACGGCGGCGACTCGCTCTCGTGGTACCGCGTCCAGCACAACGTGGAGAGCTACATGCTGCATCAGGGCAAAAAATTCGTGAAACGCTTCGATGCGAACACCTACCTGCGCATCGCCGACATGTGGCTGCGCTATGATCCGATGGGGGACGCCGGCGTGAAGACGTATGAGGAGCTCTTCGCCCGCAGCGCCGCCGCCGGACAGCACTATCTCGTCTTCAGCATCGACAGCGACTTCTGCTTCTACCCCGAGGAGCAGGCCGAGCTCGTCGGCCATCTCGAAAAGGCCGAGGTCTCGAACATGCACATCACCGTGCACTCCGACAAAGGCCACGACTCCTTCCTGCTCGAACCCCAGCTCTACACCCCGCATCTCTCCTTCACCCTCGAAGGCCGCTGGAACAAGGGCTCCCTCGACCGTCGCGTACCCGAGGTGGAGTGATCGTCTGCGTCAGGAGTTCCCGCCTTGCTGGAAGCTCGTCGCAAGCCCACAGCACGATGCTAAAACGAAGGCACTCGTGTCTTCGTCGAGGAACGAACCACGGCCCCGGAAACGCACGCTGCCGGGTGACGCTGCGGATTCACTGCAGGTGGACGACCTGAAAGTAGGAATTGGTGATCCAGCGCGCATTTGAAGGCGGACGAATCTGGGGCGGTGCGACGATGGGACTGCTGGAGGCCACCACCGGCGTCGGAGGCTCGACGACTGCCGGAGGAGGCTCAGCAACGACGACAGGAGAGATCACAGGGCCAATCTTCGGGATGGGTGCGACGACAGGAGAAAGGGCGGCTGGTGCCTCAGCGATGACGGCAGGCGGTGCATTCGCGTGGCCAAGAGGGCCTGCGTTCTGGTCTTGATCAGCGGGGCAGGCGGCGCGCATTTCACAGGTGCTGCGGGACAGATCATAGCTTGAGACCAGGCTCGGTATGGCGACTTGGGCGACAGGGCGGGAGTGACCGGCCCCTTTCCCTCCAGTGCTGGGACTGATGAGTCCATCAGCCCCTACATCGAGCACGTCGAACTCGGCCCTGACGTAACCGCCGACGTCAGGGAGGATCAGGCCGGCCCGATAAAACTCGCTCATGCTGCCGGTCATGTAGAGAGGCACGTCCCCCCCGCGAACACTGCCACGCATGACCTCGGAGTGATTCCGCGGCAGCATGCAACTGCTGAGCACGCTGGTGCAAAGCAGAATGACCACGAGTGGAAGGCGCCGGTTCATGCGTGCTTGAGATGGGGGATGGGAAGCGCTGGGTAGAATTGTCAGGTGCCGTGCCATGCCTCCTCTATCCGTCCGGCATGATGGAGGTCGCGCCAGCCGGAGCAGCGCGTGGGCAAGCGGAAGGTCAGTGCTTTTTGCCACCCCCGAAGCCGCCAGGGTCACATTGGGCTCCCTTATGACCGCCACCGTTGAACACGTTCTGGACTTTCGACTGGGAGGACGAATTGGAGTAGGAGGAGGACTTCGAGGAGGAGGAAGATTGGGAGTTCGCGTTGCTATAGCTGGAACCTCCCTC
>DAORHS010000241.1:0-6771 GCA_035438165.1 Prosthecobacter sp. | reverse complement strand
GGGCGTGGGCAATCTCGCCGCCGCCTGTCTCTTCGTCGAATACCTCGCCAATCCGCGTCACGGCATCAATCTCCCCGAATTCGACGTCGCCTGGATTACCGGCGTCGTGCCAGTGCTCGCCCGCGTCATCTTTTCCTACCCGTGGGGCCTCGTCTATGACCGCTTTCACCTCTTCACCGTGCGTGCGGTGTTGAATATCTTCTTCGCCGCCGGCATCCTCTGCTTCTACCTCGGGCACAACGTCTTTTGGTGGACGCTCGGCATGGCGCTCTGGGGCATGGCCAACGCCGGCGGCAACGTCACCTGGGCGCTCTGGGTCACCAAGCTCGCCTCCAAGCACGCCGTGGCCGAGTACATGAGCGTCCACACCTTCCTCACCGGCCTGCGCGGCCTCGTCGCTCCCTCGCTGGCCTTTGCCATGCTCAAAGTGATGTCCTTCGACACCTTCGCCATCCTTTGCGGCCTCACTATCCTCTCTGCCAGCGGCTTCATCGGTGTCCGCGCCCGCAGCAGCGACCCCGAAACCTCCGACCGCCTCAAACCCGGTGCGAGAGCGGAGCGGTTGTGAGGCTTTGAGTTAGCGAATGATCGAATCAGGCGACGGCGAGCAGGCCCGCCCGCAACGCTGCGCGTAGCGCTGCGGGCGGGAAGCGTCAGTGGCATGTTAGATGCCGGACGAGCCGTGGCCTGCATCCGTTTTGTTCGCCTCTTCCGTCATGTAAAGTTCGAACTGACTTCTCTTGAGCACAGACGCCTGCACAGATCGGCGAACACGATGCCGATAAAAATCATGGAGAGTCCTCCCACTATGGACTTCGACAAAACACCGATACCACCAATCGTGAAAGCGAGGGCACCCACCGCTGTTCCAAGAATGTTCATGATCCAAGGGAACTTTGAAGAACCATAGATCATCCAAAGGCTCCATATCAACGCGCCGACGATCCCAGCAATGTGCCGAATCGGGGAGCCACCGATCAGACCTGCCAGTCCAAGTCCGTGGATCACAACGGACGTGTAAATGATACGGTATCCGACGTTCTTTAAAGGATCAGATGGGAACATATTTTTAAGGCGGGAGTTTCTTGGCGAACGTTGTTTATCCACACTCATTTGTGGACGAATCAGATTCGCCTACATTTTTGGTCGGGTCATTCCAGCGAGTCAACGATTCTGATGACCCAATTCTGCCGACCATCGCCAAGCAGCAAGGGGACGATCAGAACTTGGTTTCATGCGCCCGAAGTGCGCAGCCGCCCTCGCTTTTCTCCGCTTCCGGGCTTGAATGACTCACACCATGTCCGCCCCGCCCACCATCCACCTCGTCCAAATGGATCCCACCTGGGAAGATCGTGCCGCCAATCACACGAAGGCGCGGCAGTTCATCGCGGACCTCGCGCCACAGCCCGGATCGCTCATCGTGCTGCCGGAGATGTTCGCCACCGGCTTCAGCCTGAACCTGCCGGTGACGGCCGAGCCACCCGGCGGGCCCACGGAGCAGTTCCTGCGCGAACTGGCCACCACGCACCAGTGCTGTGTCGTCGGCGGCCTCGTCACCACGCTTCCTGACGGACGCGCCTCCAACCAGGCGCTCGTCATCGCACCGGACGGCGGCGAACTCGCACGCTACAACAAGAACCATCCCTTCAGCATGGGTGGCGAGGATCAGGCGCACGTGGCGGGCAAGGGCGTCAGCGTGTTCGAGTGGCAGGGCCTGCGCATCGCTCCGCTCGTCTGCTACGACCTGCGTTTCCCCGAACTCGCGCGTGATGCCGTGCGCACCGGAGCCGAGGCGCTCATCTACACCGCCGCGTGGCCCGCCAAACGCACCCAGCACTGGATCACGCTGCTGCAGGCCCGTGCCATCGAAAACCTGGCCTATGTCATCGGCGTGAACTACTGCGGCGCCGATCCCCAGTTCACCTACCTCGGCCGCAGCCTCGTCGTCGATCCCCACGGCGTCATCATCGCCGACGCCGGCGGGGAGGAACACGTCATTAGTGCGCGTGTCGAGCCTGCGATCGTCCGCGACTGGCGCTCTCAATTCCCCGCGCTCAAAGATGCCGGATTGACCTGAATGGATGGCCGAAAAAGAGAAAAAGGGTAAAAAATCCAGACTCTGATTTTTTCTCCTCTTTTCTCTCTTTCGGCTAATCCTTCAAGCTCGTCCGCATGCGACCCGCTTCGAGGATCGCATCAAACCTGCGCGCATCATCCTCGCGCGCACCGCTCACCAGCACGTAGCCATACTTGCGCCAGTGCTCCATTTCAGCGGCGGCATTTCGCATGCGCAATTCAAACGCCGCCGCGTCCTCCGTCGCACGACCAGAAAGGCGATTGCGCAGCTCATCCAGGCTCGGCGGCATGACGAAGATCTCCAGCAGGCAGCGCTTCACCAGTTCGTCCTCACACGCACGCACCTGCGCCGCGCCCTGCACGTCGATGTCCATGATGACATCCACGCCGCGCTGCAGATTCTCATACACGTAGCGCTTCAGCGTGCCGTAGAGCCGGCCATGCACGCGGGCATGTTCAAACAGCTCGCCACGCTCCACCCGGGCCAGAAAATCCTCCTCCGTCAGGAAGAAGTAATCCTTCCCATCCACCTCGCCCGGCCTCGGCGCACGCGTCGTGCAAGACACGGAGAACACCGCCTCGCCGCGATCACACACCTTCCGCGCCAGGGTCGTCTTGCCGGTGCCCGAGGGGCCGGAAACGATGATCAACTGTCCGAGGCGCTGGTTTGAGAACTCCATCCTGCCGAATACGCACGCCAACCCCGAGTGCAAGAGACTTGGCAAATCGCCTGTTATGTTCCACCCTCAAACCCCACCCAACACAAACCATGCAATCCGCCTCCTCACGCCGTCATTTCGTCCGCGTGGCCGCCGCCTCGGTCGCCGCCCCCTTCATCCTCCCCTCCCGCGTCTGGAGCGCCGACACCGCCCCGAGCGAGCGCCTCACGCCCGGCTTCATCGGCAATGGCAAGATGAACAGCGGCCACCTCAACAACTTCCTCGGCCGCAAGGAAGTCCAGGTCGTCGCCGTCTGCGATGTGGACACCACCCGCCGCGAAAACGCGAAGAAGACCGTCACCGAGCGCTACAGCAAGGACCAGGACACCACCTTCAAGGGCTGCGAGGCTTATGCGGACTTCCGCCAGCTCCTCGCCCGCAAGGACATCGACGCCGTCGTCATCGCCACGCCGGACCATTGGCACACCATCGTCTCCATCGCCGCGATCGAGGCCGGCAAGGACGTGTACTGCGAGAAGCCGCTCACGCACAACATCCACGCGGCGCTCACCCTCATCAAAGCCGTGCGTGGCAGCAAGCAGATCCTCCCGACCGGCTCCCAGCAGCGCTCCAGCAAGGAATTCCGCATCGCCTGCGAACTCGTGCGCAACGGCGTCATCGGCAAGATCCAGCGCGTGGAGACCCAGTTCGGCTCTCCTGCCAAGTCCAATGCCAATCCCGAAGAACCCATGGAGCCCGGCCTCGACTGGGACATGTGGTGCGGTCCCGGCCCGCTCGCCCCTTACAGCAGCGTGCTCAGCCCGCGTGGTGTCCACACTCACTTCCCCGCCTGGCGCATGACCCGCGAATACGGCGGCGGCATGATCACCGACTGGGGCGCGCATCACATCGACATCGCCCAGTGGGGCCTCGGTGAAGATGAGCACGGCCCCGTCGAAATCATCGCTCCTGAAAAGCACGATGAAGCCACCCAGGGCGCGAAGCTCGTCTATGCCAGCGGCATTCCGCTCACCCATGTGAACAGCGGCTTCGGCGTCTCCTTCTACGGCGAGACCGGCGAGGTCCATGTGAATCGTGGCAAGTTCAAGCTCGTCATGGGCGGCAAGGTCGTGCACGAATTCCTCGGCAAGGACACCAAGGGCACCAGCCTCGACCGCGAAGTCCTCATGGCCGAGCGCACCTTCCTCGCCGATGCCAAAGTGAAGCTCTACAACTCGCCCAACCATCACCAGGACTGGCTGGACTGCATCAAGAGCCGCAAACGGCCCATCTGCGACGTCGCCATCGGCGCCAGCACCGTCATCTCCTGCCACCTCATGAACCAGGCCTACTACCACGGCGGCACCATGAAGTGGAACCCCGAAACCCGCGAATACACCAGCGGCGGCGACCCCAAATGGCTCACCCGCGACTATCGCGGCGAGTGGAAGGTCTAAAGCAGTCCCGAACTTCAGTTCGTTCTTCCCGGCGGCCTCGCAAGAGGCCGCCTTTTTCGTGATCTCCTTCTACCTCCGCAGCATCACGATCAGCTCGTCCACCTTGTCCGCGATGAGAGCACAGCCCCCGCGAGGGCCGTTAGTCTGATATTCAGGACGGCCCCGTAGCTTCGATTGGCAATCGAAGTTCCCCGTTCCCAACCTATTCGATTGCCAATCGAATCTACCCGTCCTCGATCTCGCCAAAGAAGTCCGTGATCGTCTTCCCCAGGCCAGCCGGGCGAGCACATGCACACCGGGGATGGTTTCTCCACCTTCGACGCGGCTGATGGTGTCCCGTGAGACACCGCATTTCAGCCAAAGCGCATACATGTTCAGCCCCGCCGCCTCCCGAGTCTCCTGCAAGCGCCTCGGCAGCCGCTCGCGGATGCGTTCGGCGTAGTCGTGGGCTGCGTGGTTGTCCGGGATTGAGGGCATGACCGTGCCAACAAGGGGTGCGTAGGGTCCGCTGCGGATTCAGATTCAAAGCGGTCACTTCGGCAGCGGGGGCACCTGCACCCCGTCGAATATGAAGTCCTTCCTCTCCCGTCTGCGAATAAAGAAACTCTCGAAGGCCGCGAGAGGCTGCACGAAGTGGGTATCAATCAATAAACTGCCCGGGATTTTCATCACGGTAAAGCTATCGAAACTGACCACAGAGCCTTCACGCAACTTTCCGAGCAGCTCGAAATTCTGCCCGGGAAACGGGTCATCGTCATCGCTGTCCACCGTGACGATTGTCTGATGATCCGCATTCTCTCGTATGTAGCCCAAGTGTACTGGCCCTCCTCTGCGACCAATCTCTCCAACGGGCACGGACTCTTCCAGCGTCCACGGGCCCGCAGTGAGACTGATTTGCACCTTGAGCGTTCTGCCCACTAGATCCGGCGGTACTAGACGGCCATTGGCGAACCATCCCTCCTCTTCTTTACCAATGGGTTCGTGTGTGTGGCAGGTGAATTTTGTGAATGGAATCTTCGTTCCGTCCGCATGAAATAGAGTCACATGGCTCTCGCTATGGTCATCGATCGCGGGATGTGAGTAAAAGAACGTCAGATAGGTTTCGGTTTCAGCCCGCTCCCCCGCATTTCGCTTCTGCCAGTCCTTCCGCCACTCATCCCATGCTTCGTGAGGAATGTCGCCGGGGACGGTCACAGCTTCACCCTTGGGAGTACGTAGTTGCCATTCGCTCGCATTCTTGGGCTGCCAGGCGACATAGCGTAGCTGCGGCTCGCCAGTGAAGGGCACGTCGTTCTGCACCTTCTCGACCTTTCGTTCGATGACAGGCTTGGGTGGTGTTTGCCCGGCATCTGTTCTCGGCAGCGGCGGCACCTGGACTCCATCGTAATTGAAGAACCGTACCTCCCTGGTGCGGAAGTAGAAGGTCTCAAAGTCGGTGACCGGCCGGGCGAACTGGTAGGTATGCTGGAGGGTATCGGTGAAGTTTTCACAACTATAAATTCCGGGGCTTACCAGTGAGCCTTCACGCAATTTTCCCAGCACTTCCCACTGTGGGAAGACGGCTTTATCGTCGTTGACTGAAACCACAGAGACGCACGCCTCATGCCCCGCCGTTTCATTCACACCAACAAAAATGAAGCGTGAGCCGCCCTTTGCGTTGTCCTTTCGGGCGGACACCGGCTCTTCAATGTCCCACGGACCTGCGGTGAGTCCGATCCTCACCTTGAGATTTCTGCCAGAGATGTTCGACATCGGCACGCCGCCACAGGCATACCATCCGTCCCTTTCGCCACCCACTGGCTGGTGACCGAACCAGGCGTACTTGGCATGGTTGAGCTGCGTCCCGTACGCATCAAACAATGTCAAATCGCCCCCACTCTTGGCATCAATCGCTGGATGCGAGAAGAAGAACGTCAGGAAGTTCTCGGATTCATTGGTCTCGATACCGCCTCGCTCGCGCCAGCGCTTCGTCCACAAGTCCCATGTCTCAGCGGGAATATTTCCGGGAGCGGTCACCGGCTCGCCCGCTGGCGTCTGGAGTTGCCAGCCTCTTCCATCCTTGGGAAACCAGGCCACATAGCGGAGCTTGGGCTCGCCTTGAAAGGGGACGTCGTTTTGAAGCTTGTCGGTTTTTGGTTTCGCGTCCAAAGCAGATGGCGTCTTAGCATTGAGCGCCCTTGCAGTAGGCTGTTCCCCATTCGTGGCACCTTGATCGCCCAAATCAGCCCGCTGCTGCGCGATTGGTGCAGGCTTCGAATCGAGCCACTTCCAGCGGTTTGCATCGGTGCGTTCAGCCGAAAAGACCAGTGATCCGATGAAATGCCGGCCGTTTGAATCAATCACATCAAACAACTGACTCTTCATCGTCGCTGGCTTCGATGGATCGACATCGAAGTGAAAGAGGGTGGGAGGCTGGTCTGGGAACTTGCCTTGGGGGCCAAGACCTAGCTGATGATTGGCCTTCATACTCAAATCCAAGTTGGGAAGAACGAAAGCGATGGTGGTTCGTTGTCCGGGGCTGAGAATCGTCGTGTTGTTTGATGCCGATTGCGGGAACACGACATAATCTGCCAGACGCT
>DAORHS010000240.1:0-6789 GCA_035438165.1 Prosthecobacter sp. | reverse complement strand
CTACACGCGAACCTGCTCCTGCGCGTATCAGAACCAGACCTCGCTCGCGCTCATTCACATGCCGGAGATGGAAATGTGGAGCTACAGCCAGTTCGGTCTGGATGCGAAGCAGGGCGACCGCATCCGCCGCGCCGGCATCAATTTCGGCGCACCCGGCAATCGTCGCGACGCCGGCGGCACGCTCTGGCTGGAGCATCCGCACGTCGGCGATGGCAACGCGCCACAGCTCGGCGTCGAAGGCATCGGCAAAGACGTGGCGTGGTTCCGCCGCCACAGCTCGCAAATCAATGATGCTGGCAAAAGCCCGCCATGGATCGCCGCCTCAGGGTTGATCGGCGAAGGTGAGATCGTCATCACCCCTTCACTGCGGCGTCCGTTGTTGCTCAAAGGCTCGAAGAAGCCCGGTGACGAAAAAGCCACGCAGGAGCCGCTGCTCAAAATCGACTACCCGCCGCTGCCTCATACCGTGCGCCTCCACTTCAGCGAGCCCGATGATCTCCCTCCCGGCAGCCGCATTTTCAACGTCATGCTGCAGGGCAAAACCGTGCTGGAAAACTTCGACCCCGCCAAAGAAGGCGGCAGCGTCGTCCGCGAGTTCACAGATGTCATCATCGGCGCGAACCTGCGCCTCACTCTCAAGTCCGCGCCAGGCTCGAAAGCCCAACCCGTGCTTTGCGGCTTGGAGTTTGTGGCAGAATGAGCGAGTTCGCTTTGTGACTTTCGCTCAGATGGTCACTTCTTCTTTTTCTTCGCCCCCTTGGGTGTTCCTTTGATCGCGCTCTCGTATTCCCAGCGCTTCGCCCATTCGGTGAGGAAGGGCTTGTAGTCGGGATGTTCGGTCCACGGAATGGATGCGGGATCGAAAGGGGAGACTTTGCCTTCGGGATAATCTTTCCCCGAGAAACTCGCATCGACCGATGCATGCCACGCGAGCAGTTCTTTTTTCATCGTCTCAAACAGTTCCGGCTGTTCCTTGCTGATGTCCTTCGTCTCGTTCGGATCCGTTTCGAGATCGTAGAACTGGAAATCGCCTTTGCCGAGGTTCTCGGTCAGGATCTTGTAGCGCTGCCCGGTCAGCGCGGCCTTGGTGCCGAAGCGGAAGGGGATGGCCTGCTTCCGATCGCCGATTTCACCAGCGAAAAGCGGTTTCAAGCTGATGCCATCGAGCGGTTTGAGCAATACATCGTCGGGCAGGCCGAGCACATCGGCCACGGTGGGAAACAGGTCCATCGTGCAGGCGGCATGGTTCGTGATGCGCGGCTTGATCACTGCGGGCCACTCGATGATGCCCGGCACGCGCAGACCGCCTTCGAACACGCTGCCTTTGAACCCGCGCAATCCGCCCACGGTCTCCGGCTTGATGCCGGGCAGTCCACCGTTGTCGCTGTTGAAGACGAGCAGCGTGTTGTCGGCGATGCCGAAGTCACGCAGCTTCTGCCGGAGCTTCCCGAGGCTGCGGTCCAACGCCACCAGCTCGCCGTAGTGATCCTGGGACGACTTGTCCAGCGCACCGAATTCCGTCTTGTCGGTCTCGAGCGCTTTGAACGGCGCGTGGGGCGTGCCGTACCAGATGACGGTGAACATCGGTTGGTCGTCGGCGTGATGTTTCTCGATGAACTTCAGCGCTTCATCGACCACGACGTCGGACGAATCGCCTTTGAAGTCCACGAACTCGCCGCGATGCGACATGAGCGGGTTCTGATCGTAGAAATTAGTCACCGACACCCATTCGTCGAAGCCAAACGCGCCCGGGCTGCGCGGATCCGTCTTCAGGATCGGTGCGCCGGGGCCTTTGAAACCATCCAGATGCCATTTGCCAAAGTGGCCCGTCACATAACCAGCCGTTTTCAACGCCTGTGAGATCGTCTTCTCCTGCAAACGCAGCGCATAGCCGTGAGTCAGCACTCCCGCGCGATCGGGCGAACGTCCCGTGAGCACGCTGGCGCGTGTCGGCGAGCACACCGGACATCCCGCATAAAATCGGTCAAAGCGCAGGCCGTTGGCCGCCATCGCGTCGATGTTCGGTGTCTTGAGCGCGGGATGTCCGCGATACCCCGTCTGCCCCCAGCCCATGTCGTCGGCCATGACGAAGATGATGTTGGGCCTGGCGGCCAGAACGGACGAAGTCAGAAGAAGCAGGGCGATGAAGAGGCGGTGCATGGGATGGAAAACGAAGGACCTTGCGGGTTGTTCCAACAAACCAGCGCCAGATGTCACGGCGTCACGAATTCATCGCGCGTCAGTTGGCCGTCGCCGTTTTTGTCAAAATTCTTGAAGCGTTGCGGGGCGTTCTCCCTCTTGGAGAGGCCGTTCGTATATTCTTCGAGCGTGAGAATGTCGTCGGCGTTTTTGTCCCACTTCTTGAAAGCGGCGGCGCGGTCAGGCGCAGGTTTGGAAGGCGCGATCGGTGATGCTTTGCGTGGTGCGGGAGCAGGAGGCGGCGTGGTGACGGGCAGCGTCTGCTGCCAGGCGCGAATGGCCGCAGTCATGCTGGCGACGCGTTCCGGCCGGGCGGTGACGAGGTCGTTCTCCTGTCCGCGATCCTGCGCGAGATCGTAGAACTCGGCGTGCGAGCCGTCGTGCTTCATGAGCAGCGTGTGAAAGCCGTCGCGCATGGCGAGCTGCGGCCAGTCAGCCTCCTGCGCGTTCGGGCCGCGCCATTCCCAGAACAGCGGCTGCGGACGCGTGAAGGGCTCGCCTTTGAAGGCTGAGAGCACGTTGAGGCCGTCGCTTTGATAACCGGCGGGCAGGGGAATGCCGGTGGCGGCGAGCAAAGTGGGCAGCATGTCCACGCCGGCGATGACACTCGTTTTGTCCACGCGACCGGCGGGCACATGACCGGGCCAGCGCACGATGAAGGGCACGTTCACACCGCCCATGTAGAGGCTGCGCTTGCGGCCGCGGAGGCCGCCCGTCGTGCCGACGCTGTAGTACAACTTCTGGCCGGGCTCCGGCATCGAGTTCTCGGGGCCGTTGTCGCTGGAGAAGGTGACGATCGTGTCATCGGCGAGTTTCAATTCATCCAGCAGCGCGAGCACACGTCCGATCTGCGCATCGGCACGCGTGACTGCGGAATAATAGGTGCGCTGCGGTTCGGCGGTGTCGGGATACGGCGCCTTCTGCTCCTCGGTGGCGGCGACGAGATGATGCGTCTCATGCAGCCAGAAGTTGATGTAAAACGGCCGCTTCTTCCCGTTCGCCTCGCGGACGAAACGCAGCACGTGCTCGGCGGCGGCGATGGTTTGAAACGACGCACCCGATTTGTCGTGCGCATCGCCCGCCTGTTTCTCGACGCTGGTGCCTTCAAACACACTGCGTCCCGGACCCGTCCACACGGCGGCATCGTCGTAGCCGTACTCGGCGGGCAGCGGTGCGTCGATGTCCTTGCCGCCGCCGGAGAGATGCCACTTGCCGTAGTGCGCGGTGGTGTAGCCCGCATTCTTCATGAGGCGTGGCAGCAGCGTGACCTTTGGATCGAGCCAGTCCGGCATCCCGCGCGCCACATTTTCCGCATGACCTGCAAAATGCTGATGCACGAGATGCCGCGCCGGATACTGCCCCGTCACGATCGCCGTGCGGCTGGGCGAGCAGACCGGATTGCACACGACGAACTGCTGGAAGTCGGTGCCCTCCTTCGCGAGCCGGTCGATGTTTGGCGTTTTCAAATGCGGATGCCCGTGGCAGGCGAGATCACCCCAGCCCCAGTCGTCGGCGTAGATGAAGAGGATGTTCGGCTGCGTCGAAAAAGACGAATGACAAATGACGAATGACGAGAGGAGAAGGAGCAGCGTCTTCATGTCGGGGTGATCAGCGTCGGGGCTTTGGCACTTGGGAGTCATCGCCCGGCGTCCACCAGGCGTCGAGCTGGCGGCGCAGGTTCTGAACGTCGGCGCCAGGCTCCGGCTTCGTAGCCAGATTGGTTTTCTCTTCGGGATCGGACACCACATCGAACAAGGCGACATCCGTGAGGTAGCCACCCCAGGCAGATTTGCCGTTCGGCACGATGAGTTTGAGACTGCCGCTCCGAATCCAGCGGTAGGCGATGTCGCGCGATGGCCGCCCGAGGCTCGTGGCATCGCCGGGATAGATCTCGCCAAAGACGGGCTGGTCTTCGAGTTTCGATTCACCGATCGCCGCCGGCCACAAACTGCGGCCCGGCAGCGTTGCGATGGCGGCCGGCTGACCGATGGCGGCGAGAACGGTGGGTAGGAGATCGACGCTGCTGACGAGTTGATCATGCGTCGCCGCTTTGGTATGCCCGTCCCATCGAATCAGGATCGGTGTGCGCAGACCGTCCTCGAAGGGCGAGTACTTGCTCTCATGCGTGTGCGCGAACTCCTTCGGATTTTTCTTCATGCGCGTCGTGCCCGGCGTCCAGCCGTTGTCCACGACGAAGATGAAGAGCGTGTTCTTTGTCAGGCCGCGCTGGTCGATCATCGACATCAACTCGCCCACCGTGTCGTCAAACTGGCTCACGGACGCGAGATACGGGATGCGATTCTCCATCGCACCTCGCTTGCGATGCAGATCGAAGTACTTCTGCGGCGAGTCGTGCGGTTGATGCGGCAGGTAGGGCGCATACCAGAGGAAAAAGGGCTGCTTCTTGCCGTTGCGGTCGAGGAAGTCGGCGATGGGCTGCATCGACTCGCGTCCGATCGCGAGTCCGTGATCGCCGTTGCCATGCGCGGCTTGCGATCCGTCCGCCAGTGTGCGCGTGACGCCGCCGTAGTTCAGATGCGGCGCAGGTTGGAAGAGGGTCATGCCTTCGGTGAAGCCCGCATTCGAGAAGCGCCCTTCCCAGAACTTGCCGGTTTGAAACGAGGTGTAATCCAGTGAGCCAAGCGTGCGCGGCAGCGTCGGTTGCTGCCGGATCAGATCAAAGGCCACGCTGCGCGCCGATTCATACTCGGCGCGCGACTTCATCTTGTTGAAGCCGCTGTTCCCCGGCGGTGGATGATTGTAATGCAGCCCGCTTTGATGCGGATAACGACCCGTGAGCATCACGCCAAGCGACGGACTGCACAGACTCGTGGGCACATAGCCGTTCACAAAACGCGCCGACTGCGCCGCGAGTTTGTCGATGTGCGGTGTGAGCGCGTCCTGGCTGCCCATGAAGCCGAAGTCGCGATACGTCTGATCGTCCGCGATGATGTAAACGACGTTCGGCGTCTGCGCATGCACGAGGGCGGCCGCGAGGAGGCAGGAGACGAGAACGGAACGGAGAATCCTCATGGCCAGCTTTGAGTTTCTACCGTGAACGGAAGCGCATCGTCCAGATCGGGAATGCCGTCCGTGTCCGCGTCGTCGGCTTTCAATCGCTTCCACGCGGGCGGCGACTGAGCCTCGATGGCTTTCCACACGCGTTGGGCGAATTCGCCACGGGTGAGCTGGTCGTTGGTGATCACGTTGAAGTCATAGGCCGTGCAGCGTTTCAGCACCTCGTCGCTCCACTCCTTCGTCGCCGGAGCATCGGGGTGGAAATCGACTTCGTGCCGATCAACGGGAATCAAATCACGCGCACTCAAACGATTGATCGCGACAAACGCCGTGTGATCGGCGGGAAGATCGCGCCAGGGGAACAAGAGCATCGGAACACCCTTCGTGCCGCCGCAGAGGGCGTGCTGGATTGCTTCGAGACGTTCGCGATTCCAGGCCATGTCACGCGGCTGGAGTCGATGCTGCAAACACAACGCGGCGACCGCAGCGGCGGCCTGGCCGATGTGGACGCGATGATCGTGCAGCCGGATCGCCGAGCTGACGATGCTGCTGAAGCCCACGTTGCCCTGCGCACCGATCAGGCCGTTCATCTTCACCGGGATGAGGCTGCGCAGCGGGAAGACGCTGCGCTCGCTGAGGTTGTGCACGCCGCGTCCTGGCTTCTCATAGTGCGTCCACGGGCCGGCATCGCCCTCGCTCTTCAGATAGGCGCGGCCGGTGTCGTGGAAGTCGTAGTGGAACTGCCAGCAGAAGACGCCGTCGGGATACATCACCTTCGCGAAGGATTCTTTGGCGCCGCCTTTGCTGTTGCCGTCGATGACGAGGCTGTCCTGCTCGCGCATCATGTGCAGCGCCTTCAGCCGCAGGCTCTCGCGGATGTAGGGCTTCATGGGCAGGTTGTCCGCCGTGCCGAACTCGGTGCTGAGGTGGTAGTGCCGCAGGCTGTTCGTGGTGTCCTTCGCACGATCATGTACCGTCGTCTGCAAATGATGCAGCAGGCCGAGCGAATGGCTGCGGCAGTCGGCAAAGACGATCTCACGCTGCTCGCGCGACATCAAAACGAGGTTCTTCATCGCCGCTCCGCGCTCCGTGGCCTCCAACGCGTCGCACACATGCCGCGGCAGCCGCTCCAGCGGATAATCCTGGCCGTTCGAGTAACAAATCAGCGCCGAGGTGATGCCATCCTTGCTCGTCGTGCCCTCCACGATGCGGCGCATGGAGAGGATGGTGCCTTGCCGTACGGACTCGCGCCGCTTCGGCGGCCAGGGAGCCATGTTGCTGGGGCGGATTGGGCGCTCCCATTTCAGCTTCGACGCCTCATTTTTGCCAAACTGCGTGGTTCCCCAGTAGCGACGCTCGTCGTACTGCGGCGGCGGTGGAATCGGCGTGTCGCCCTGGCTTTGCTCGACGATGAGCGTCCAGGTGATCGGGTTCATCTCGTTCGGCGGATTCACGGAGATGTCTTCTTGAGCGCTTGGCTCGCCGTAGCGTGATTTTGGATCAGGCCCGACCTCAAACGCCGTGCCGGAGAGCTGCACCACGTCGCCCCAGTCGCTCGCGTCGATGGTGAGC
>DAORHS010000239.1:0-6797 GCA_035438165.1 Prosthecobacter sp. | reverse complement strand
CCGTCGGGACTGAAGCCAACCGCGGCAATGTTGACACCGTGATCGACCTTCACGCCCACCCCCCCCGTTTCGGCATGTGACAGAACGGCCACTCCATCAAAGCCCCCTGACAGCAGCAAGGAACCGTCGGGGCTGAAAGCCAGCGACCTGACCAACCCACGGTGTTTGATGGGCTCTCCAATTTCCCTTCCGGTCCGGGCATTCCAGATTTGAACCTCACCAAAAGCATTCCCCGATGCCAGCCTGTTTCCGTCCGGAGAAATGGCCGCGCACAACAACGTGCCAAACTCGGCATGTTTGATCTTCCTGCGTAACTCGACCTTGCCCTGGCTCGGCCTCAGTGTCCAAACGCGAAGCAATCCATCCTCGCTGCTGGTCACCATGCCACTGCCGTCAGCGCTAAACTCAATGGTGCCCACCTCCTTGCCGTGCTTGAACATGGGGTCGCCGTCAGGTCTGGGATCAGGCAACAAGCGGGCCGTGTGATCATTGCCTGCCGTCATGATGGCGCGCTCCTTCGGAATAAGATGCATGGAAAAGATCGGTCCGCCTTGCGATGAACTCTCTCCTGTCATGACCAGGGTGTCCGTGTTCCATGCCGATATCGTGTTTCGATCCGTCCCAAGATACAAAATGCGGCTGTCCGGCGAGAACTCGATGACTTTGTGGTATGGCGTGTGTTCGAAAGGGCGGCCGACCAACGTCCGCGTCTGCACATCTAACAATTGTGCGGCGCCTGACTTGGCGATCGTGCCAATTTTAGTCCCGTCCGGACTGAACAGCATCGCCCCAAACTCCTCTGGCAACGAAACAGAACCGCCGGCCGGTTTCGCCGTGTCCATGTCCCAGAATCTCATCGTCGCATCGCCATGGAGAGTTGCGAAAAAGCCGCCTGCCGGACTGCACTGAAACGACGTGGTGCGGATGGCCATCGTCTCGCCAATCAACCTGCCACTCACTGCATCCCACACCCTCACAGGCTCCGATAAAACGTGTGTCATCACACGGGAACCATCAGGACTGAACTCCACACGGTTGACGGCTGCTTCCCGCCGATGCACCTGCCCGACGACCTTCCTCCCATCAAGTTTTTTCGTGACGACCGACTCTGCGCCTTCAATCGTCTCAGCGTGTCCTCCTTCCGTCATGACCACAGCCATCAACAGAGGTTCATGGTTCAGAGCGGCGATCAATGCCCCCGTATCCGTCTGGCGCAGGCTGACTGTCGAAATGATCTTCCCGATCGTGGCACATCGGCCCGTTTTCTCATGAAAGGCTGTGACATGTTCACCGGCCACGGTTGTCGGAGGCCCCTTGCGTGGTTGATTGGCGGCCACTTTGACAATCGGCAATGGTTTGCGGGAGGCCACCTCCCACTTCGCAAACACCGGTCCTTCGGTCATGGTAAAGATTTCGCGGGCGGTTCCATCCATCGACGCGGCCGCCAATACGGGGCGATCATGGACAAACACTTCCCCGATCTCATGCGCTGCCCGGCCCAGATGCCAGAGCCCCCGCCTCCACGTTTCCGATTGTGGTTCAGCGCGTTCCATAACGTGATAAAAGGCAAACATGGCCTTTCGGGCATCCCCGCCCCGCACACGGAGTTGCAGGCCTGAATCCAGCAGAAAGTCCGCGATGCGCTTTTCGCGGGCCAGCACCTCGCTCTCGGCGATCGTCGCGCGATAGGCCTGCCACGAACTGGCGACGATGCCCAGAATCAACAAAAGGACCATGGCGGCGGTAGCGGCCACCACGCCCCTGTTACGACGCAGGAACTTCCGAACTCGATAAACCGCGCTGGGTGCCGCAGCGGATACCGGCTCCTGCGAAAGGAAGTGACTGATGTCCTGAGCCAGGCTTGAAGCGCTCTCATACCTTCTGTCCCGGTCCTTCTCCAGACACTGCATCACAATCCAGTCAAGGTCGCCACGGACTTCACCCGTCAACCGCCGAAGACCGCTGCTGCGATGCTCCACCACAGTACTCACCTCCGCTTGATTGAGCGAAGCCAGACGCCGGGAGGGCAGCGGCGGCTCCAGTTCTTGAATCATGCGGCACATCCCTTCAAAACCGGCCGCCTGCAGCGTCCTTCCATCAAAGGGCAGGCTGCCAGTGAGCAATTCGTAGAGCAGCACGCCAAGCGCATAAATGTCACTGCGAGTATCAATGTCACCCGTCATGGCCGCCTGCTCCGGACTCATGTAAACCGGCGTTCCGAGAAACACTCCCGCCACAGTTTCCACCATCATCTCTGGAAAGCCCGCCTTGTCGGCTGCTTTGGCAATGCCGAAGTCGATGATCTTCGCGACAGGCTGCCCATCATGTTCGGCAACGAGAATGTTGGAGGGCTTCAAATCGCGATGAATGACCCCCTTCTGATGCGCATGCTGCACCGCATGGCAGACATTGATGAACAATTCCAGACGTTGCCTGATGGTAAGTCCGTGTTCGTCGCAGAATGCGGTGATCGGGGCGCCACGGACCAGTTCCATGACAAAAAAGGGCCGGCCAGACGGAGTGGTGCCCGCATCGTACACTTTGGCGATATTGGGATGGTCCATGAGCGCCAGCGCCTGACGCTCCAACATGAAACGACTCACGAGATCTTCCCCGCTTCCCTCACGGTTGATGATCTTCAAGGCGACCTGGCGTTTCACCGGCTCCTGTTGTTCCGCCAACCAGACGGCACCAAAGCCGCCCCGACCCAGCAGTTCCACCAGATGATAACAGCCTATGACATCCCCGCTTACTTCCGGAGAAGCTGCCGCAGCGAGCTGAAACGCCCCACGCACCGCAGCACTGTCTAGAGGCAGCGTAATCACGTCCTCAATGAAATCCGAGCCAGGGGAATCAGAAGCTGTCATGACGGATCATCATAGAAATACTTTTATCGTGGGCCGACAATCCGAGCAACACACGCATATTGGTGCGTGACAATAGCAACTTCGCCTTTTATAAACAAACTAATCCTCCTAAAAGCAAGCCTGCATGTCATTGTTTAAAAAACCACAACTCTGGTGTGTTGACTGTGTTCAGCCGGTTGATTTCGAGGTGGCCCACTTCCCGTATGAGATTGGCTCGGGAACGGCCAGCGACTTGCGGATTGATGACCCTGGAGTACTGGAACGCCACTGCTCTATTCTGGAGGCCCGCAGCAAGAAGTGGCTCCTGAAGCGCGCCGAGGAGGCCGTGGTCATGCTGGATGGGCAGCCCCTGAGCGAACCCGTCATTTTGGAGGAGAAGACCGACTATTCACTGCGAATCGGAGACCGCCTTCTGCTGCTGCGGCTGGATTCGGATGTCGAGAAGTGGCGGTCACGACTGGCCGCCCGGCAATGGTGCCTCTATCACCCGCCCAGCAACCGGCAGGTGGACTTCAACAGCCCCTCCATGCTGCCCGAAGCCCTCAGTACCCTGGGATGTTCCGAGCATGACAGCATCGTTTTCCTGCAGGGGGCTGAAAAGGGGTTTGTGACCGCCGATCTCATGGACACGGCCAGCAGTCTCATCGCAGCCGCTCACACAGCCTCGGAATCAACGAACAACCATGCGCCGGAGGAAGAAACCGCCTGGATTCCCACTGGAAGCAGCGAAGTGGACAATCTGCACGGGGAACTGCTTTGTCCGGTCTGCTGGAAGCGTTTTGACCGTGAGCAGATCCTTCACATCGCCTGCCATCCGGATCTCATGGGTGATCCGATGCTTGGGCCGGACCACATGCTGCGCTTCCTGGCCACCAAGTTCGATTCGCGATACCGGGCCATTGACCCCAAAGGAGTTGCTTGCGGCGAGGTGGCCTGCCCGCGCTGCCGCCGTCGGCTGCCAGCAGGCTTTCTGGATGTCTCCTATCACCTGTTCTCCATCGTCGGTGTGCCTGCGGCGGGGAAATCTTATTTTCTGGCGTCCATGCTTCACATGCTCCGCCAGCGCATGGCGCGTGATCTGCATCTGGCCTTCACAGACGCTGACGCCGCAGACAACACGACGCTCAATCAGATGGCACAGCGCCTCTTCAGCGGTTCGACGAATCCTCAGGATCTTTACCTGAACAAGACCCAGGTTCAGGGTGGTGACATGGTGGAGTTCTGGGAACGCGACGGACGGAGGGTGCAGTTGCCGAAGCCCTTCTCTTATCTCGTGGCGGGAGGCACTCTGGAGCAGCCCGGACGGAAGCCGTTTACCGTCGTGTTCTATGACAACGCGGGTGAGCATTTCGAACCCGGCCGCAGTCATGAGGAATCCATCAGCGCGCAGCATGTGGCCTGCTGTGACGGCATTCTGTATCTGTTCGACCCCACATGCACCGCCGGATTCCGCGCACGCCTCTCCGGCGTGGAGGACCATCAATTGACAGACTATCGACGTCTCGACCATCAGGAGGCGGTCATCTCCCACATGCGCAATCGCATCCGCACCGAGATGGGACTTCCGGCTTGGGAGAAGATTGAAACCCCCATGGCTTTCATGGTCGGGAAGTGCGACACCTGGCAGCACCTTCTCGGTTCGGAACCGCTGGCCTCACCTGTGAACGGGGGGAGCGTGGACATCGCCGCCATCCATTCCAATTCGAATCGTGTTCGCGAGCTGATGCTGGACACCTGCCCGTCCGTGGTCACGAACGTCGAGTCCATCTCCAAAGAGGTCGTGTATTTCCCGATCAGCGCCCTCGGTCACTCGCCCTCCTATTTCAAAGATGCTCAGGGCAATGACAAGCTGGGACCGGTACCTGGTATGATCAAACCCCTGCATGTTGAGGCCCCGATGCTCTGGCTCCTGCATCGCCTCTATCCAGATGTATTTCCCGCCATGTAATTCACCGGCGGTTCCAACCTCACATCGTTCACCTCATGGCCCTTCAGCTCATCTACACCAGTGCGAGTGCCGCCCTAAAACCCGGAGTCACCGGTTTCGCCACCGTTGCCCAGCACCGCGGGATCCGAGCCTCGATCGTCCGCTCCATTGAGCAGCGCTCCGGCTATCTTGACAGTGCGGCGCATGGCGGGAAACGTCCGCCGGTCTTTGCGTTCCGGCGCATCGAGGCCGCCGGAGAGCGCGCCTATGTCCTCACCCGGGTGGTGGCCAGCGGAGCGGATTACACCGGACGCAACAACCACCTGGCCCATCACCTCGTGGTATCCGAGGCTGAACTCGAGAACCTGCAGCTCTCCCCTGCGGACGTGATGCTGCAAATGAAATGGGAGGATCGCTGGGACAAGGAGCCCCAATACTTTGCGGAGGCCGAAGAAATCAAACTCTCCGCGATGAAGCCCCGCCTGTCCCTCCCCGCCAGAAAGTGGCCGTCGTGGCCCAAAGGCTCGTCATGGGATCCAGCCTGCGCCGCCCTGCCCTTCTACAGTAATACGGAAAGCAAGGACGCACGCAGCTTCTTCGCCGTAAATGATGTCGATGACACCGGACGCCTGCTGGAGCTCTACGGCGAGTCCCTCCTGCTGAAGGATCCAGACCGCACTCGCCCGGCGCTCCTGTGGCAGACGCCCTTCACAACCCTGGAGATCCAGGCGGAAGATGCCAAGGAGTTTCAGTGGATCGGCTGTGTGCATGGCAGCCCGCGCCACAGCGAACTGCTCAAGCAAAAACGCACCGTCATCGACCTCACCGCCGCTTCACTCACCCCTCCAACAGGAGAACTGGCTGAGATCGCCCGCAATCCGGCCAGAGCGGCGCGCAAGGCCCCGGACGTGGCCAAGAAAGCAGAAGGCGCGGCTTCGTCACTAGAACTGCCGGCTTTCCCTCCTCCAACAGCGGACGAACCAAGGAAACAGCGACGCGAAAAAAAGCGCGATTACGAAAAGGACATGCTCGCCCACATCGAAGGCGCGGACGTCGAGGATAAGAGCTTGAGAGAACGCCTCATGCCTCTGGTTATCGGCGTCGCCGTGATCTTCCTCGGATTGGTGGCCTGGAAGGTGTATCAGGATGTCAGCATCAACAACCAGAAGCAGGCAGCCGCCAAAGACCGCGCCTCTGTGGAGCAGTCGCTTAAAGATCTCGAAACAGCGTTCCGGCAACCAGCCGATGTCAGCCTCCAAGCCCGAAGTTTAAGCGACGACTCGAAGTTCCAAGCCTTGCAGGCAGATGATCCGCTCAAACAACGTTTGAGTGACCTGCTCAAACAACATGACACCTGGTTCAACCTGCAGAATCAAATCAAGAAGCTCTCCGAACTGCAACTGCAGCTCACTCCAGCCGATGACAAAAGCCTCAGTGAAGTGAAAGCAGCGTTGTCCCAGCCGAGCCTGAGGCTTCCCATGAATATTATGACGGACCTCACCCGCGACCTGGGAGCTGTCGAAGCCGAGCAGATAAACATGAAGAAAATCCTGTCCGCCAAAGAACACGGCGTGGATCCCAAGGATACCACCAGGAAATTCGAGCTTGATACGGTCTTAAAGAGCTTTGCCCGGCCCAAAGTGCGCGCAGGCATGCAGCAGATTGTGGCAGAACTCTTTCCGCCGCCCAAAAAAGAGGATTCAAGCACGAAGGCTTCCGTCATGACGCAACCCAAGGTCGAAGAAAAACCTGTGCCGAAGGTCATAGGGGTGGCCACCGACGGCAATCCCAACATCGCACTGCTGCAGCGAATGCCTTCCACCTACGTGGTGCCCCGAGGAGAGTTGCGTGTGAGCTTTGCCGCAGTCAAGGAACTCAAGGACGCTCTGCCCATCCTGACCGCAGCGGACGCCCCAGGCTCTCCGACGGTGAGTGTCGCGGAAGCCGGTGCCGGCCCCGTGCCGGCAGCCCGAGGTTCCTCATTCATGAAAGCAAAGTTTCTC
>DAORHS010000238.1:0-6850 GCA_035438165.1 Prosthecobacter sp. | reverse complement strand
CGTGCATGGCTTTCCGCTGGTGTTTGTGCATGGAACCGCCACGGCGGAAGAGGCGGGCACCTTGGATCACGAAATGAACCGCTGGGCCGCCGCCGAAGCCATCGAGGCGGGCGATGCCGTGCAGCGCGCGGCCCAGTGGCTGCCCAAGATCGCCTACGGCATCGTGGTCATGTATGTCGCGTATCGCATCATCACCATGATGACCGGCTACTACGGCGGGATGATGAAGCAGATCGAAAGCCTGTAGCCGAGGCGGCGGGCGGACAGCGACTCAAAGCCGAATAATCGCAATCCGCGGAGGAAAGTGCTTTACGGCATGCTTCAAATGCGCTTTCTGTTCGCCCGAACAGCTTTTATTCACCTCCAAACCACACCCATCATGGCCAGAGCACCCAAAGAAACCGCCGACACTTCCTCCGCCAAACCCGACAAGCTCGCTGAAGCACGGGGACGCAACCTCGACCTGGCCATCCAGCAGATTCAAAAAGACTACGGGGAGGGCGCCATCCTGCGCATGGGCGGCGAAGGCGTGAAGTCCGACATCAGCGTCATCCCCACCGGCAATCTGCTGATCGACCAGGCGCTCGGCACGGGCGGGTTCCCACGCGGTCGAGTCGTGGAAATCTATGGTCCGGAATCTTCCGGCAAGACGACGCTCACACTCACGGTCATCGCCCAGGCGCAGAAGACCGGCGGCCTCGCCGCTTTCATCGACGTCGAACATGCCCTCGATCCCGCCTATGCCCGCCGCCTTGGCGTCAAAATGGACGAGCTGCTCGTCTCGCAGCCCAGTTCCGGTGAAGAAGCCCTGCGCATCTGCGAAACACTCGTCCGCTCGAACGCACTGGATGTGATCGTCATCGACTCCGTGGCCGCCCTCGTCACCCGTCAGGAATTGGAAGGTGAAATCGGCGACAGCACCGTCGGTGCCCAGGCCCGCCTCATGAGCGCCGCGCTGCGCAAACTGACGGCTATCATCGCCAAGGCGCGCACCTGCTGCATCTTCACCAATCAGATCCGTGAAAAAATCGGCGTCATGTTCGGCAATCCGGAAACCACCCCCGGCGGCAAGGCCCTCAAATTCTATGCCAGCGTCCGCGTGGACATCCGCCGCATCGGTGCCATCAAAACGACCGACGGCACCGTCACCGGCAACCGCACCAAGGTCAAAGTGGTGAAAAACAAGCTCGCCCCGCCCTACACCGAAGCCGAGTTCGACATCATGTACAACGAGGGCATTTCGAATGTCGGATCGCTGCTCGATCTCGCGATGGACTTCGAAATCCTGCAAAAACGCGGTTCGTGGATCAGCTACAAGGGCACCCAGCTCGCCCAGGGCCGTGATGCCGCCAAGGAAGTGCTGCGCAACGACGCCACCGTGTACGCCGAGATCGAAGCCGCCGTGAAGGCCAAACAGGCCGAAAAACGGGGGGACGCACCGGTGCCCAAGGGCGATTCCTCACCCGATGAGGAATAAAGCGGCAAAAAGTGGGGGATGCTTTCCGTCGGCATCTCCCGCTCCATGCCTCGTCGTTTGACTTTCCCTGCTGCGTGCGCCTCTTTTCGTGGTCATTCCGCGATTCGTATGGCTAAACACGGCCAGCAACAGCAGGAAACCTCCGCGAACGAAAAACAATCGTCCTGCGGTGGCGGGCAGTCTGTCGTCGAGCTCTGTGAAATCACCTCCTGCGGCCTCGTCTTCTGGTCGCGCCAGCGTTTCGACATCGGAGCCGAGGTGCAGGTGCGCATCAAGCGCTCCGCCCTGCCGCCCGCAATGCTCGCCAAGACGGGTTCAAATTCGAAGTGGGTCATGCTGAAAGGTCTGGTTGTCGCCTGCCCTCCCCGGCGGCGCGCCGACGGATCGTATGGATTCGAAGTCTCGCTGCTCGTGGAGCAGGCTCTCGACTTGGGCGCCCCGTCTCCGAAGATCCAGTCGAAGATGAGCTGGTTCACCCCCCGGTGGCGCGGCCTTCGTCGTTTCGGCCTGAACTGAGTCTTTTACGCGAACTCAATGCCGAAGAAGTCCAGCATCACCTGGCGATAGACGTGGCGCTTGAACTTCGGCACCCAGTCCATTTGAAATTCAGACGGCTTGATCCACTTGAAGCGAGCGAACTCGCGATGCGTGGCATCCAGATTGAAATCCTTGTCCTCCCCCAGGAAGCGGCACAGAAAATACGTCTGCTCCTGGCCACCGTAGATGCCGTATTTCAGCCGGCCTTTTGAAAATGCGTAACGGTAGCCCTCCCGCCGCTGGATGATCTCCAGCAGTTCACGTTTCACCCCGATCTCCTCCGCCAGCTCACGAAACACCGCCGTCTCCGCATCCTCACCTTCATCAATGCCTCCCTGCGGAAACTGCCACGCTCCCGGAATGTTGATGCGCTCCGCCACAAAGATGTCCCCGTTCGCCTTCTGCAGGATGGCTGCGGCATTGGGACGATAGACGATGGCTTCGGCGGGAATCATGGCTTGAAGGACATCAGAGGCCGGAGGGATGACGCATGGTGTAGCCTTTGGTGGGCCGGGAGCGGCTGCTCCAGCGCGGCCCGTCACTGTCCGCATCGCTGTAGCCGGTGTCGAGCCGCAATCCAGCGACTTCCACAAACACATGCCCCTTGCGTGCATAAACGGTGATCCATTTGCCCTCACCGCTGCGTCCGAAGCTGCGGAAGGCGCTGGAAACCGTCGGCGCATCGAGCTTGCCGGCGGCATGCAGCACATAGGAGACCGTGCCGGAACAGTCATACGCACTGTCTTCAAAGCGTGCATGACCGCCACCGCGCCGGTAGGGCTTGGTGCAGATGTGATTGCCGGCCGTGATTGCCCGCATCACCGCCGCCGGGGCATTGGCGGGCGGCACGGCCCTGCCGCCGATGATGACCGCCGTCTTGCCCGGCACATACTCGTATTCCCATCGGGATCCGGCTCTGGAGCCGCACTGGCAGAGAAACACACCGAGCGGCAGGAGCAAAAGGTTGAGAAAAAGGCGCTTCATCCACGTCATCGTACGCGGCACCTGCAAATTGACAAGGCGTGCAACACCGCCTTGCCTTGTTTTCAAAAATCCTCCAGTATCACGCCCCCATGTTCAAGAAACTCGCCGCCCCTCTCCTCCTGGCCGCCGCCGTCTGCGCCGTGGCGTTTGCCGCCGCGCCTGCCAAGCGCAAGATTCTCTTCTTCTCCAAGTCCAGCGGCTACGAACACAGCGTGATCTCCTGGAAGAACGGCCAGCCCAGCCACGCGGAGAAAGTGCTGCTCGAACTCGGTGAGAAGAACGGCTGGAAGTTCGAGTTCTCCAAAGACGGCTCCAAGTTCAGCAAGGACTACCTCGCCCAGTTCGACGCCGTGTTTTTCTACACCACGGGCGATCTTTGCAGCGAAGGCACCGACAAGAACCCGCCGATGTCTCCCGAGGGCAAGCAGGCGCTGTTTGATTTTGTCAAAGCGGGCAAAGGTTTCATCGGCACGCACTCCGCCAGCGACACCTTCCACACTGACAACGAGTCGCAGAAGGGTCCCGAACGCTACTTGAACCACGGCGACAAAGCGGACGCCTATGTGCGTTTCCTCGGCGCGGAATTCATCAAGCACGGCAAGCAGCAGGACGCAAAAAACACGGTCACCGACGCCAAGTTCCCCGGCTTTGAAAAAGTCGGCGAGACCTACGGCTTCATGGAGGAGTGGTATTCTCTGAAGGACTTCACGCCCGACATCCATGTGCTCAGCGTCATCGACGCGCCCGCCATGGAGGGCAAGGAATACGAACGCCCGGCTTACCCGAGCACCTGGGCGCGTAAAGAAGGCAGCGGCCGCGTGTGGTACACCGCCATGGGCCACCGCGAAGATGTGTGGACCAATCCCACCTTCCAAAGCATCCTCGTCGGCGGCGTGAAATGGGCGCTCGGCGATGTCGAAGCGGACGTTTATCCCAATCTCAAAGAGACCGCTCCCGGAGCGATGACCAATCCGCCTTACGTCGCCCCACCGCCGCCGAAGCCCGCCAAAAAGTAGTCCAGTTGCTTCGCAACTGGTCCCCCTCTCTTTTCAACCCTCCAGTTGCAGCGCAACTGGACTACATTTCCAAACACCATGCCCAAGCCTCTTCAAGTCCTCATCTGGATCGCCATCTCCGTCCTCGGAGCCGGCGCTGTCGCCTTCTCCGCGCTTCACAAAGGCGAAACGATCAACGCGCTTTGGCTGGTCGTCGCCGGTTTGTGCTCCTTCGCTGTCGCGTATCGCTTCTACAGCAAATGGCTCATCACGAAAGTGCTCGTGCTCGACAAGCATCGCGCCCCGCCCTCGGTGACGCACAAGGACGGCAAGGACTTCGTGCCGACGAACAAGTGGGTCGTCTTTGGTCATCACTTCGCGGCCATCGCGGGACCGGGACCGCTTGTGGGACCGGTGCTGGCGGCGCAGTTCGGTTATCTGCCGGGCATGCTGTGGATTTTGATCGGTGCCACGCTCGGCGGCGGCGTGCATGATGCCATCGTGATGTTCGCCTCCATCCGCCGCGGCGGTAAATCCGTGGGCCAGATGCTCAAGGAAGAGGTCAATCCCGTCGTCGGCCTCGTCGCGATGGTTTCCGTGCTCGCCATCATGACGATCCTGCTCGCCGTGCTCGGACTCGTGGTCGTCAAGGCGCTCGCCGAGAGCCCCTGGGGCTTGTTCACCATTGTGATGACGATCCCGCTGGCCTTCATCATGGGTTTTGGCCACACGATCTTCAAAGTCAGCGTGCGCAACATCACCATATTCGGCATCGTCGGCCTGCTCGTCAGCGTGTGGGCGGGCAGCCACCTCAAGGACTGGGGCATCGAGCACTTCTTCGACTACAAGGGCGAGACCATCGCGTGGTCGATCATGATCTACGGCTTCGCGGCCTCCGTGCTGCCGGTGTGGATGCTCCTCGCGCCGCGTGACTACTTGAGCACCTTCATGAAAATCGGCACCGTGGCCGTCCTGGCCGTGGTGGTGATCTGGGTCGCTCCGACCCTGCACATGCCGAAGCTCACGCAGTTCATCGACGGCACCGGCCTCGTCTTCCTCGGCTCCGTGTTTCCGTTTGTCTTCATCACCATCGCCTGTGGAGCCATCTCCGGCTTCCACGCGCTCATTTCCTCCGGCACGACGCCGAAGCTTCTCGACAACGAGGCCGACATCCGCAGCGTCGCTTACGGCGCGATGATCACGGAGATGCTCGTCGCCCTCATGGCGCTCGTCGCCGCCTGTGCGCTGCAACCGGGCGAATACTTCGCCATCAATGCCGGCGCGGCCAAAGTCGTGCAGACAGATCCCTCTCAGGCTGCCGCCGTCACCAGCATGATCACCACCGCCGGGTTCCCCGTCACCGTCGCCGGCATGGACAAGCTGGCCGCCGACATCGGCGAGAAGACCATGTTTGGCCGCGTCGGCGGTGCTCCCACCTTTGCCGTCGGCATGGCGCAGATGTTTGCGCGCGCCTTTGGCCCGGCGTGGATGGCCTTCTGGTATCACTTCGCCATCATGTTCGAGGCGCTGTTCATTTTGACCACCATCGACGCCGGCACGCGTGTCGGGCGCTTCATTCTGCAGGACTTCCTCGGCGGCATTTGGAAACCGCTCGGCAACACCCGCAGCCTGCCCGCCAACGTCCTCGCCAGCGCCCTGCTCGTCGCCGCGTGGGGTTACTTCCTCTATCAAGGCGTCGTCGATCCCCTCGGTGGCATCAACACGCTCTGGCCGCTCTTTGGCATCGCGAACCAGCTGCTCGCCGTCATCGCCTTCTGCCTCGGCACGACCATTCTCATCAAGATGGGCAAAGCGCGCTACATGCTCGTCACCGTCATCCCGCTGCTCTTCCTCATGAGCGCCACCTTCACGGCGGGTTACATCAAGCTCTTCGACGCCAATCCCAAGATGGGCTTCATCTCCGCCACCAAGTTCTATGCCGACAAAATCGCCGCCGGAGGCACGCCGACAGAAATGAAGGAGTGGGCTGCGCAGCGCTTCAACTTCACCGTGGACACGGTTGTGACCGGCTTCTTCCTCGCCGCCGTCGCCATCATCTTCCTCGGCTGCCTGCGAGAGTGGATCAAACTGCTCAGCGGCTCGAAGAAGGTCGTACTGAAGGAAGATCCGTATGTGGCTCTGCCGGAAGGCGCGTGAATTTTGATCGTCCGGCGCTTCATTCTTCGTATGAAGCGCCGCATGATTTTCAAAAAAGCTTTCCTCTCCGCTGCTGGTTTCACGCTGGCTCTTTCCAGCAACGTCATCGCCGCCGACTGGCCTGAATTTCGCGGTTCGGCGGCACAAGGTCACTCGGACGCCACGAATCTGCCGCTGACCTGGAGCCCGACCTCGCACATCGCATGGAAAACGCCCGTGGCAGGCATTGGCTGGTCTTCGCCTGTCGTGATTGGGACACGCATCTTCCTGACTTCAGCTGTCTCGCTGAGCGGCAAGGAAGAGGCCACAGCAGACCGCTCGCTGCGCGTGATTTCGCTTGATGCGACCACCGGCAGTCCCGTGTGGGACGTGGAACTGTTCCAAGTAAAATCGCCACGTGCGCATCGCAAAAACAGCCACGCCAGCCCGACACCGATCTTCGAAGACAAGAAGCTCTACGTCCACTTCGGCCACCTCGGCACCGCCTGCCTCGACGCGCTGACCGGCAGGACAATCTGGAGCACGCAGGAGTTCGCGTATTCACCTGTGCATGGCAACGGCAGCAGCCCGGTGCTGTTTGAAGATCTGCTCATCTTCTCCGCCGATGCCGAAACGGACCCCAAGGTCATCGCGCTCGACAAGAACACCGGCAAGCAGCGCTGGGCCTTCGCACGGCAGTCGGATGCGAAGAAGAAGTTCT
>DAORHS010000237.1:0-6869 GCA_035438165.1 Prosthecobacter sp. | reverse complement strand
TGTCACGCAGCGAGTCTTCCGCCGGGTGGTAGAGCTGGAACCAAGCCTTTCCCTCGGTCAGTTCGGCCACGGTTTCGATGCTCGCGGTCGCCACGGTGCTGAGCGTGAAGGGAAGGTTGTGCTTGTGCGCTGCTTTCGCGAGAATCTCGGTCGCCTTAGGCCAGATGAGTCCCTGCAAGCCGATGGGCGAGACGCCAAAGGGAGCGTCGTAGGTGGTGCCGAAGAGTTCCGTCTTCAAATCCGAGCCTGGATAGTCGCGCAGATACCACGGCCGCAACTGCACCTGCCGGATCTCGTCCGTGTTGCGCTGGATGTTGATGTTCGAGAAGCAGCCGCCCTCCAGATACTCGAACGCGAAGCGCGGCACACGCTTCCGCGCGCGTTCGCGAAGGTGCTCGATGGAGGGATAGTTGGGATTGAAGACTTCAGACATGGGAGAGGCGGGACAGATTACGTGCGCGAAGCGCCGCCTTCTTCGCCCGTGTGCGCCGAAGTTTCAATCTGGGAACACACACCGTTCTCAGGCCGAAATGCACGTCCCACGCGCCCTCTCACGGGTTGGCAGGGGCACCCGCCTTCGCTTTGCCCTTGCCCTTCGGTTTGCCTTTCCCCGCGCCGGGTCCGCGACTTTGGGAAAATTCAGCGCATTCGAGGGCGCCAAACGCCTGCTCGCCGAGCCCGGTTCGAATGTGGTCTTTGAGTTCCTCTTGAAGCTTGGCCGCGATGTCGGGCTTCTGCTTCGCAATGTCGCGGGTCTCACCGAGATCATTGGCGAAGTCAAAGAGCAGGCCTTCCTTGGTGTCCCAGAAGTAGAGCAGCTTGTAGCCGCCCTTGCGGATCGCCGACTGCGGATGCTCGACTTCTGCGGCCTGATGCCAGACGAAGCGATCGATCGGACGCTTCACCGTGCCTTTGCCTGCACCGAGCAGCACCGGCTTCCAACTGCCGCCTTCGCTGCCTTTCGGCAGCACGAAGCCGGGCGCGGCGAAATCGATGGCGGTGGCCATGAGATCATAGCTGATGACGGGCTCATTGGAATACGTGCCCGCATTGATCCCAGGGCCTCGCACGATGAGAGGTACGCGAAGTCCGCCTTCACCCAGATCACCCTTGCCGCCGTTCAGCACTCCGGTGCGTCCGCCGTTGTCGGAGGTGTAGATGACGATCGTGTTCCCGGCGACGCGCAGTTCGTCGAGTTTGCGCAGCAGTTCACCCACGCAAGTGTCGAGATCCTCGGTCATCGCGGCCATCACTGCTCGATCACCCTTGCCGCCTTTGGCCATGCTCATGCCCTGATATTTCTTCAGGGTCGATGCGAGCGCCTGAGGCTGCGGGTGCACCGCGTAGTATGACATCTGGAGAAAAAAAGGATGCCCTGCCTTCACCTGCGCCTCCATGAAGGCATTCGCGCGTCGCGTCATGCTGAAGGACAGCTTCGGATCTTCGGGGGCGGTCGAATCGCCATCCTCGTTCATCGTGATGCCATCGCTCGCATCGTAACCCATCGACTCCGGCGAATGAAACCACTGCCACTTGCCGAAATGCGCCGCGCGATAGCTGCCGTCCGCCTTCTTGAGCGTGTTTGCCAGAGAATCCGTCACGGGCGCACTCCAGTTCCGCGACATCTTGTCCGGCGCGTTGAGCGTCGTCGTCGTCCGTCCCATCTGAAGCGCCGCACGCGAGCACTCGCACTTGCAATGCGCCGCATAGGCCTGCGAAAAGGTCATGCCCTGCGAGGCGAGCTTATCGATGCTCGGCGTGCGAAACTCGCGGCTCGCGCTGCCGGCATCTCCTTTGATCATGGGAACGGAGGTGCCGTTCCACGATTGGTCATCGGCGAAGATGAGGAGGATGTTCGGTGCTTGGGCGAACGCGCTGCTGGTGAGAGAAACGAGAACGATGAAGAGGAGGGAGTTTTTCATTTCAGGGGGGCTTCGGTGACATCCAGATCCGGCTTCGTGTTCCACCTTGGCGTCCAGCCGGATTTCTCAATCGTGGCGCGGAAGATGACGGTGTTGTCGAGCGCGAGGTCGTCGGTCCAGATGAACTTCGCGCCTTCGAAATCGTTCTCGAACCAGGGCTGCTTGGGATCGACTTCCTCGACGGTGAACTCCTTGGCGGTCTTCCAGGTGCTGTCATCAAAATCGACGAACCACCAGTTCGCGGGCAGCGGCTCTTGGATGACCTGTGGGTTCGTGGTGTCGCCATTGATGGGGCCGTGAATGAAGTTTTTGGCCTTCCATGACGCATTCGTCACGGTGCCGTCGCCGAATTTCAGGATGAAGCCGCCCTCGCCGATGCTGGTGCCGTATTCCATGCCGGTCTTGGGATCGGCGTTGTCTTTGGCGAGCACGGCGATGGTCATCGGATACTCGGGGAGGAAATCGACGCTGACGACGTTGTGCAGCGTGAACTGGATGCTGTCCACGGCAACGAGGCGGCCGTTGACGTAGAGCATGAACCAGTTGTCAGCATAGACGTTGAGTTTCATCGTGTCGGCGAGGCTGGGCTTCACGAGGCCGTTGGAGGGACGAACGTTGCCCTTTCCTTTGTCTTTGCCGCCTGCGGGCGCGGGCGGCGGAGCTTGTGTGGGTAATCGGGCCATTCCTGGCCCGTCATTGTCTTCACGGGGCAGGAATGCCCCGGTCACACCCTCACGTCCACCTTTGCCCTTCCCCTTGCCCCTGGCTTTGCCTTCAGGGCCACGCGGAGGGCCGCCACCGCCGCCCTTTCTCGCGGTATAAACTTCCTTCACCGTGCCCTCACGCCCATTGTCGAACTCAAAGGGATAGGTGCCGTCCGCATGGATGCTGTAGGAGATGCTGCGCTTGTCGCCGTTCACCGTGTAGCTCAGCTTGTAGCTGGTCTTCCCCGTGCTTTCGAAATCGGAGATCTCCGCGCCGCGCAAGGCCTGCAGAGCTTCACGCACGCCCTGCGCACGCGGTTGTGGATCCACCTGTCCATCCGCCTCGACGACCTCGCCGTGGAAGCCGCCGATGACATACGGATACTTCATCGACGCATGGTAATGATATCCGCCAGCCGCCTCGTGGCCGTGGCACTCATCTAACTGGCCCACCGGCGATCCGTCCGGCTCCGTGAGTCCGTAGATAGGGTAGCCATCCAGCGCATACGCCACCGGCATGTCCTTGCCCGCCTGCGCCTGGAGATGCAGCGGCGTGATGTGGTAGTGATAATCATCCGCGCGTCCGCAATGCCCGCCCCATTGGTCCAGCTCGCCGATTTCATAGCTAACCTCGCCGCGATTGTTCTGTGGATTGAAAATCGGGATGCCGTTCACGGCCAATGCGATTGCGCCACGCAGGAAGCGGCCATTGATCATCGCGGGTTCCTTCGCGGGCACGGGCTTCAGCGGGATGCGCCAGGCGTTTTCGCCGAAATACGACTGCGGCAGCGGCACCTGCTGCTGCCAGGCCGTGATGCCCACCATCATGTTGTGATCCGGCATACCATTCGATCCCACATAGAGAAACTCGCCATCCGCCCGCAGATCGAGCCTTGTGAACGGCAGAAACGCCTTCGCGGCCTGCGGTGTGTTCGCGGCATTCGCCACGGCTGTAGCCGCGAGTTGGAGCGACGAAGCCGTGGAGGCGATTCGAAGGTATCCGGGCCATTCCTGGCCCGATGCTGATTCATCTGACGGGGCAGAAATGCCCCGTTTACTTGTCCACTCCTCCAAGATGTGCTCCCGCAGCGCCTCGCGCTCGACAGGATCATCCGATGCATTCCAGGTGTGTGCGTGCAGGCCGGTGGTGAGAAGGAACAGGACGGGAAGCGTTTTCATGGTGCCCGATGAAACCTCCGCGACGTCAAACCGCTTCAGTGAATCTCAGGAGATTTGTCAGGATTGCGTCAAGGCGATGGCCGGGGGCGAAAAAGCCTTCATCTTGACCGCCATGCGACTCCTCATTATCGACGACGACGCCGAGCTCTGCCAGCTCGTGGCGGATTACTTGAAGCCGATGGGCTTTGATGTCGAAATGGAGCACGATGGCGAGCACGGAGCGGAGCGGGCGACTTCCGAGGCTTGGGCGGTGGTCATTCTCGATGTCATGATGCCGGGCTGCGACGGCTTCGAAGTGCTGCGGCGCATCCGCGCGAAGTCCAACGTGCCTGTCATGATGCTCACAGGCCGCGGCGAGGAGGTGGATCGCATCGTCGGGCTCGAACTCGGCGCGGACGACTACCTGCCGAAGACCTTTTCTTCACGTGAATTGCTCGCAAGGCTGCGAGCCCTGCTGCGACGCACTGGCTGGGTCAGCGAGACGGCTCCGCATGCGCCGTTGAAGGAGATCATCGTCGGCGAACTGCGCATCAATCCGGAAGCACATGCCGTCGTTCTGGGCGACGAGGCGCTGCAGCTCACGCCCGCCGAGTTCGGCCTGCTGCTGTCGCTTGCAAGGGCGCATGGACGCGTGAAGACACGCGAACGGCTCATCGAGGAGGTGGCGGACCGTGAATGGGACGTGTTTGACCGCGCCATCGACATGCACATCTCCACGCTGCGCAAAAAACTTGGCGATGATCCTAAGGAGCCGCGCTTCATCAAGACGGTGCGCGGCTATGGCTATCAACTCGTGCCCCCCGCTAACCGGGCCATTCCTGGCCCGGCCTGAACGCGGGGCAGGAATGCCCCGGTTACTTCTTCGCCATGTCCCGCCTCAAACTTCCGCTCTACAGCAAGATCCTGCTCTGGTTCCTGGTGAACCTGCTCGTGCTGGCGCTGCTGGGCTTTGGCTTTCTGCGGGCGCAGTTCAAGCTCGGCCTCGACTGGATGCTCTCCGGCGAGCCGGGCGACCGCATCGCGGCGATCGGTGACGGCCTCACTCAGGAACTCTCACGCATTCCCGAAGGAGAATGGCCCGCACGACTGGATGCCTATGACCGCACGCACGGCGTGACCTTTGCGCTCTTTGCGAACACCGGTGAGCAGCTCTTCGGCGCTCAGATGGATGTGCCCGCCGAAGTGATGCCCCGGCTCATCGACAGACGCGACCATGCCGAACGTCCGCCACCGCGACGTCCGCAAGGGCCGATGATGAAGCGCCCGGACGACGCGCCGCCGAAACCACGCTTCATGCTGCGGGCTGGCAACCCGTCCGTTTACTGGGCCGGCATTCATCTGGATCTCGTGTCTCGCAGCGACAGACGTCCGATGACACTGCTGATGAAATCCGGCTCCATCACCGGTGGCGGGTTGTTTTTTGATCTATGGCCCTGGCTCGGTCTGGCCGTGGTTGCGCTGGCGGTTTCCGCGCTGATCTGGATGCCCTTCGTCCGCGACATCACCGGTTTCATCAGCGCACTGAACTCGGCCGCCGGTCGCATTGCCAGCGGCAAATTCGACGAACGCATCTCCCAGAGTCGCAACGACGAACTCGGTGAACTTTCCTCCTCGGTCAATGCGATGGCCGCGCAGCTCGGCGACTACGTGGCCCAGCAGCGACGCATCACCGCTGACGTGGCACACGAGCTGTGCTCGCCCATTGCCCGCATGCAGATGGCGCTCGGCGTGGTCGAGCAACGGGGCACGCCGGAGCAGACGTCGTATTTGAAAAAGCTCGATGCCGAACTTCAGCACATGGCGAAGCTCGTCGAAGAGGTGCTCGCGTTTTCCAAAGCCGAAACGCTGCCTGAACGCGAAGAGCCGGAGGACATTGATCTGCGCGATCTTATCACCTCCATCATCGCACGCGAGTCTCCGGAGGCAGACATCAAGCTCGACGTTCCCACCGCTCTGCATCTCTGTTCTATTCGCAACGCACTAGACCGCGCCATCGGCAACATTTTGCGCAATGCCGTGCGCTACGCAGGAAATACTGGTCCGATTCAGCTCCGCACAAGTCGAGAAGATGATAAAATACTCATCCGCTTCTCGGATCGAGGTCCAGGCGTTCCTTCGGAGGCGCTGCACCGCCTGTTCGAACCTTTCTACCGCCCGGAAGCCGCACGTCGTCGCACCACCGCCGGAAGCGGTCTCGGCCTTGCCATCACCAAACGCTGCGTCGAGGCCTGCGGCGGTGCGGTGATCGCCCGTTTGCGCGAACCAAGCGGCCTTGAAATCGAGATTTCAATTCCCTCGACCTGACAAACCATCACTCTGCTTTCTTCAACTCCGCCAGCATCTCGAGCAGGTTATTTGTGAGGATGACCGAGGTGTCCTCCTGAACCTGGTTCGTGCCGAGCCACGTTTCGTAGCCGCCAAGCTTGTGCTGCTCCAACGTGGGCAGATAGCCGTGACGACCGTTTGCGAGACCAACAACGATCGTTTGCGAAAACGGGCTGCGCTTTTTCAAATTGAGGCCGATCTCGACGAAGGTTTCAAAGGGAATGCCGCACACGGCCAGATCACCGATGCGAATGGCCTGAAGCTGCACGGCGATCGTGTCCTCGGCGCGTTCGGCGGCATTGACGACGCTGCGGGCGTAGTTCTGCGCCAGGCGCGGCAGTTTCTCGACGGCCTCCTTGCCCTTCACCGCGAGCACGGCCTTCGCTTCGGCAACATCCTGGGCACTGGGGCGCCGATACTTCAGCGTGATCTCACGTTGCAGCATGCCAAGGCGCACGTCACTGCGATGCTTCTCGATCTTTCGCTGTGCGAACCACGCGGTGTCCGCCGCTTTTTGCGCCACAATGCGAATCTGCTCAAAGGGCTCACGCGGAGGCCGCGTGGTGCCGAAAGGGATGTTGTTGATGTCGCCCGAGGTGCCGTTCGACATCATGGCCACAAAGTTCTCGTCGCCACGCACCCGCGAAGGCATGATACGGGCGAACTCACCGAAGTAGTCCGCCGACATCTCGCCCTTCGGCGCACCACCGACATAATGCAGCGAGTAGTTCGCATAGAC
>DAORHS010000236.1:0-6901 GCA_035438165.1 Prosthecobacter sp. | reverse complement strand
CCCTACCCGACCTTCTTCCGTTCTGGCGACCTTTTCAGCCGCAAGCGCGTCTCGATGCGCGGGTGGACCATCTTCACCATCGGCCTTCTCGCCGGCGGCTTCACGGACTCGATCGGCCAGATCATCGGCACGCGCATCATCCAGGCCATCGGCGTCTCCATGGCCATCGCGAACGCCAACGCGCTCGTCACCCACGCCTTCCCGGACGAGGAACGCGGCCGCGCTCTCGGCATGACCGGCGCGGTCGTGGGCGCCGGGCTCGCCTCCGGGCCGATCCTCGGCCGCCTCATGGAGCGGCCCGGCATCAGCCAGATGATGGTCTCCCAGATCGACTGGGCCAAATGGGCGGCATTGACCCCCGCCATCATTTCCACGCCGCGCTATGCCCAACTGACCACGGAGGACGCTCTCAAACAGCACCAGTCCGACGACTCCAACTGGCTGCGCGACTCCGTTCTCAGGGCCGCCCCCGCCGAACAGCTCGGCATTCTCGAAACCTTCCTGCGCGAGCAGGTGGCCAAGGTCCTCCGCACATCCCCCGGCAAAATCGACTCCAAACGTCCGCTCAATGAGATCGGCATCGACTCGCTCATGGCCGTGGAGCTCATTCATCAGATTGAAAGCCTCACCGGCATCACCATTCCCACCGGACAGTTGATGGGAGGTGCGCCGACGGTTTTGAAACTCGCCGAGATCCTCCTCAACATCCTGACCGGCGGAAAAACGGAGCCTGCGGCGGTCGCTGCGTCCCAGGAAACCTCGGTGCCACCATCCGCAGGCGCGGACAGCTTCGACCAGGAGGCCGATCTGTCACGCTGGGACATCCCCTTTGCGGGAGCTCCCGTCACCACGGAGCAGATTCATCAGCCGAAAGTCATTTTCCTGACCGGAGTGCTCGAGTTTTTGGGCGCCTGGCTGCTGCGAGATCTGCTTCGGCAGACCGAGGCGGAGATTCACTGCCTCACCTCCACCCGTGATGCATCCGCCGCCCTTCAGGAGATCGTCGATCACCTGACGCGGTACTCCTGCTGGGACGAGTCCTTCCGCACCCGCATTGTGGCGGTTCCTGGAGATCTCGCGCAGCCACTGCTGGGACTCGAACGCCCGGACTTTGATCACCTCGCCACCTCGGTCGATGTGATTTATCACACCGCCGCGCACATCAACCATGTCGCCCCGTATGCGAAGCTTCGAGCGGTCAATGTGCTCGGCTCGCTGGAAATCATCCGTCTGGCCGCCCAGCAGAGGCTCAAGCCTGTCCACTACCTTTCCTCCGCCACTGTTCTGACCGCCAGCCGTGAGGCGGAGGACGAACCTCTTCATGAAGACACTCCTCTTCCTGAGCATCAGAAACTGACTATCGGTTACGGCCAGAGCCGCTGGGTCTCGGAACAGCTCTTTCTACAGGCGCGCGAACAGGGGCTGCCGGTGAATGTTTACCGTCCCGGCCTGCTGACAGGAGACGACCAAACAGGCATCTGCTCTTCGGACAACATCATCTGGCTCTTCCTCAAAACCTGCATCGAGGCCGGTGTGGGACCCGACGCCGGCTACAACAGCCTGCTGACCCCCGTCGATTTCGTGGCCGCCGCCATGGTTCGGCTGTCACAAAACCTCACAGGGGCCGGGCGCACCTTCCACTTGATCAATCCGGAGGCCCCCAGCTTCGGCGAACTGCTGGAACTGACCCAGGCCAGTGGTTACCCCATCCGCATCGTGGCGGAAGATCAATGGGAGACGGAACTGGCCGCCAACAACCTGGCCGTTCAGAACAATCCCGTGGCGGCCTACCAGTTGTTCATCCCGCGCCAGACGCTGTCTCACATAGTCCGGAAACAGTCCGGTGAGTTTTGTCGCAACATGCTTCAGGGGCTTCAAGGCACCGGTATCATCTGCCAGGAGATCAACCAGGAACGCATTCGGCGTTATCTTGACTACTTTGTGCGCACCGGTTTTCTGCCGCCTGCGGCCCGCGATCACTGACCCGCCGAATCCCGCAGGCCCGGCCTCACCGACAAACTGTCCAACAAGCCTGGCTCTGTTCCAGACCCGCGCAGCAGTCCTCGCGTCTGCTGAATCCCCTCCCGATAGACGCTCGACTCACGCATCAGGGTCTCATGCACTTCCGCGAGACGGTCATGCGGGATGTTGGGATACAGGTGATGAACGGCATGCAGGTCGTTTCCATACCCCAGGACGGCCCAGCGGGTGAACGGGTCGACAAAAAGGATGCGCGAGTTGTCGATGACGCCTGTTCCGGCATTGGCATGCTGATACACCTCCCTCAACAGCATCAGGTAGGGAAACACATAGATCAGCGGAAGAATCCACAGCAGGCAATACCAGACAATCACCCCGCCGCCCAGCCGCTCCATCAGCAGGCCCAGCGTCAAAACAAGCGCCGTTGAAAAGGTCAGCCGGAGCAGCGCGGCCGCCTTCAAGCTGCCTGCAAAACTTCCTTCGCACAAAAAGGCGCTGGAAGGGAGAAGCCCCCAGACAATCACCGCCAGCAGGTATGAGAGGCCCACCCAGCCTGCCGACGACACACCCGCCAGCGGAGCCACGACGGTGATGAGCGCAATCATCACAAAATAAACGCAGCCCAGCAGCCCCGGCTGCAGCAGGAAAGATCCTCGCGCCTTGACCTCCCCCCTGCTTTCAACCGCCAGGATCAAAAAGAGATCCAGCAGGTTTCTCAGCACAAACGGAGGCCAGAAAAACTTGAGGTAAAAACTCCGCACAAACTGCCCCTGCGTCATCGGAAACCGCGCCCAGATGCGCTCCAGTTTGCCGCCGGACAGGTTCAAGTCACGCACCGGGTCATTGGGATGAAGGTGGTGCGGAAGATGCCGCTTCCGGTACATGGCCACACTTGAAAACAAGGGATGGAAGATCAGCAGATTCGCCAGCCAGTCGTTCCAGGCCCGGTTCGGCAGCAGCAGCCCGTGGGAGGCCTCATGTCCGATCAACGCGATCCGGTGCTGCAGGCAGCCGGTCAAAAACACCATCATCAGGACCACCGGCACTTCCCACGCCGGGTGGATCCCCCATCGGGCACACATCACGTGAAACCAGACCGCAACACCGGCGGCAAGCCCCGCCCACACGTACTCCAGCAGCAGGCGGACCAGAACTCTCCCTGAACGAACCCGCGACCATTCGCGCAGCCTTGATGAATCAAGGAGCCTGTTGGGGTTCGCTGTCACGGCATTCATCGGGCGCACGGGATCTCCTGCGGAAGATCATAACGAAGTCTCATTTGGCTGTCCATGACTCAAAACGCGTCCGGATCCTTTCTTGCCAACTGGACCGCCATCTGCGACACCACCGCGGGCATGAACGAGATCACCAAGCGCAAGAATTTCATTCCAGTCACCGACGAGCTGATCTCCTACCTCGACCAGTTTGGCCGCTGCTACTCGCTGCCCACCACCTACGACGAACTGCGCAGCTTTTCAGAGAGCTACCCGCTCTCCGACAAAGAAGGCAATGCCACCTACTGGAGCAGCGTGCTCTACCCCCGCGAGCTGCAGAAGGAGCTGTACCCAAAGCTCACCAGCATCTACTCCCAGCTCCGCACAGGGGACTTCCATGCCGTGCCGCATCTGTTCGTCGAACGTGTGGACTACTGCGAGTTCGGCAACTCCCGCCCCTTCCGCGTCCGCGTGGTGAATCAGTACAATGACAACTACGACCACTTCTACGTGAAGACCGCGGACGCCTCCCGCGTGTATGGTCTGGAGCTGGAGCACCTCCTCTCTCCGAACCGCATCAACTACCTCATGCACCACGGCGGCACGCTCGTGGAGGAGCACATCGCAGGCGTCCCCGGAGACGTCTTCATCCGTGACTACCTCGGCCGTCCCGACTTCAACGGCGTCCGCCTCGCCAAGGAGTTCGTCAAATTCAGCGAGCGCTGCTTCATCCGCCTCCTCGGCGACATGCGCAGCTACAACTACGTCGTGGACATGACGCCCGACTTTGAAGAAGTGCAGTACCGCGTTCGTGCCATCGACTTCGACCAGCAGTGCTACGAGGGCCGCAAGAGCCTCTATCTCCCGCAGTTCTTCAAGGAAAACAACGCCGTCGTCCAGCTCTGCTCCTCCTGCCTGAACTACCCCACCATGAAGCAGTATCAGGAGGAGGAGCGCAGCCTCATCTCCCGCCGCTACCTCTCCGAGCATCAGCGCATCTCCGCCCTGCTGGAATGCATGAAGACCAACGCCGTCGAGCCCTTCGAAAAAGTCGTCCAGCTCCGCGCCGAGCTCGGCCAGTATCACGGCACCCACCGTTTCGATTCCTGCAAGTCCATGGGGGAGATCGTCGAGCGGAACCTCGCCCTGATGCTCGGCCGTCATCTCGAATAAGGCGCGGAAAGCATGGCCCGGAGCGGTTGTTTCTTTGCACTTCTCCACCGGTCACGCATGCTGGCGCATGATCTGGATCGAACAGAATTTTTGGACGGTGGTGCTGGCGCTTGCCTCCATCACCGGCTCCGTCCTGGCACTGGTGCATCTGCTGCTGAGACACCATGACTACCGCTCCGCCGCGTTCTGGACGGCGCTGGTGGTCTTCACGCCTCTGCTCGGGCCGCTGCTCTATTTGTTTTTGGGCGTCAACATCCTGCGCCGCAGCGGACGGCGCTACCGCAGCAGCATCAACGAACCCTGGCATGATCCCGTGCCCGAAAAGCCGCTGCCGTTCGAAGACGACAGTTGCACCGCCCAGGAGCATCAGCAACTCGCCCGCACCCTGGACCGCATCTCGCGCTTCAGCTTCACCGCCGGCAACCATCTCGACATGCTGCGCAACGGCGACGAGGCGATGCCGCGCATGCTCGAGCAGATTCGCGGCGCCCGGCACAGCATCACGCTCGCCACCTACATCTTTGAGGCCACTGGCATTGGTCGGGACTTTGTCACGGAGCTTTCCCTCGCGGTGAAGCGCGGCGTGCAGGTGCGAGTGATGGTGGATGACGCAGGCACGCGCTACTCCTGGCCGCCGGTGGTGGCGGCCCTGGAGAAAGCAGGCGTCCCCGCTCGCCGCTTCATGCCCAGCCGCATGGTCCTGCGCCTGATCACGATGAACCTGCGCAACCACCGCAAAATCCTCGTGGTGGACGGCACGACGGCCTTCACTGGCGGCATGAACATCCGGGAGGGCAACATGATCTCCCGCAGCCCCGACCATCCGGTGCTTGACCTGCATTTCGAGGTCACGGGCCCCTGCGTCGCTCAGATCCAGCGCGTGTTTGCCGAGGACTGGGCCTTCTGCACGGGCGAGACCCTGGAGGGACCCTTGTGGTTTCCCGAACTGCCGCCCGTGGGCCGCACGAGCGCCATCGGCATCGTCGATGGCCCGGACGAGGATCTCGAAATCATGCCCGCCGCCTTCTTCGCCGCGCTCAATGCCGCACGTGAGGAGGTGAAGATCATCACCCCCTACTTTCTGCCCAACAACCTCCTCGTGGGGGCGCTGCGTCTGTGCGCCATCCGCGGCGTCAAGGTCACCATCCTCACGCCCGCCATCAACAACATCCCCTTTGTCGGCTGGGCCGCGCAGACCCTCTATCCCGACCTCCTTTGCGTCGGCTGCCGCATCTTTGAATCCCCGCCTCCCTTTGACCACTCCAAGTTCTTCCTCATCGACGGCGTGTGGTCCTTCCTCGGCTCCACCAACTGGGACCCCCGCAGCCTGCGCCTGAATTTTGAGTTCAACCTCGCCTGCCATGACGCCGAACTCTGTCGCAGGCTCGCCGCGGAGATGGACGCAAAGCTGGCCCTCAGCCGGGAGATCACCCGCGAGGCGCTGGAGTCCGCCCCGCTCCTGCAGCGCGCACGCAACGGCTTCGCCCGCCTCTTCATCCCCGCGCTGTGATAACTTTGCAGTTTGCCTCAAACAAAACGTCTTCAGAAGCGTTGTACATCGCCATGACGATTCCAGGCCGCCACCATCCACTCGCCTTCCCCATCATGACGATCGTTGTTTTTTGCCGGGAATAAAATCAACAGCCCCGGCGTCCCAGTCGTATTCCTCAAGCTTTTCCTCACCTCTCCCAGCTTTCACACTTTGCCCCGGCAGACGGGGCCGCTGTCGCGCACAGCCCAACCGCGCAAACACCAACTCAACCCATCCATACTTGATCATGAAGAAACTCATCGCACTCGTCTTCGCCCTTGTTGCCACCGCCGGTTTCGCCGCCGAGTTCCCGGACATCAGCATCGCCGACCTCAAACAGGCCATCGCTGACAAGAAGGTCACCGTCATCGACGTGAACGGAGCCGCCTCCTATGCGAACGGCCACATCCCCAGCGCCGTCAACTTCGCCACCCAGAAGGACAGCCTCGCCAGCGTGCTCCCTTCGGACAAAGGTGCCCTCGTCGTCACCTATTGCGGTGGTCCTGCCTGCAGCGCCTACAAGGCCGCCGCCAACGCCGCCAGCCAGCTCGGCTACACCAACGTGAAGCACCTCTCCGCCGGCATCTCCGGCTGGAAGGCCGCCAAGGAGCCCCTCGAGAAGTAAGCTCGATCAGCGTCCACTCACCGGGTGTGCGGGAGCAGTCCTGCCACCCGGTTTTTCATGCCCACGCGGGAGGATGGGCGTCCTCGCCTGTCCATGGATCGAGGCGTCCCGCCTTGGGTGGCCAGAAAAGCCTGGAAGGCCGGTGCCGTCGTCAGGCAAGCTGCCTGACCTCCAGATATTTCAGGCGGGCAGCCAGGCCTCCATCGCCAGACTCGCCGCTCCGAGCGCCCCGGCATCATCCCCCAGCGTCGAAGGCATCACCCTCAGCCCCGCCGTGCCCAGCGCCGGCATCAGTTCATGCGCCGCCTGGATGACCCCGTCACAGAAACGCTGCCCCAGCGCCGTCAGCGGACCGTGCAGAATGAACACACCCGTGTC
>DAORHS010000235.1:0-6928 GCA_035438165.1 Prosthecobacter sp. | reverse complement strand
TGACAAAGCGAACGGCGCGGCCATCGTGCTCTGTCCCGGTGGCGGTTACATCCGCCATGTGACGGAACGCGAAGGCTATCCCATCGCGCAATGGCTCAACGAGCACGGTATCGCCTGCGTCATCCTTGAATATCGCCTGCCGGAGTTGCGTCATCAGGTGCCGATGCTCGATGCGCAACGCGCCATCCGCCTCACTCGCGCCAACGCCGCCGCGTGGAAGATCAATCCGCAGCGCATCGGCATCCTCGGCTTCTCCGCAGGCGGTCACGTCGCCTCCACGGCGCTCACGCATTTCAATGTGGGCGATGCTGCCTCCGCCGATCCCATCGAGCGCCTGAGCTGCCGTCCTGACTTCGGCTGGCTCGTCTATCCCGTCGTCACGATGGGCGAGTTCACGCACACCGGCTCCAAAGAGAAGCTCATCGGCCCCAACGCCGCGCCGGACCTCGTGCGCCTCTACTCGAACGAAATTCAGGTCACCGCCGACACGCCTCCCACGTTTCTCGCTCACGCCATCGATGACAAACCTGTCCCACTCGAGAACAGCCGCCAGTTCGTCGCCGCGATGAAGTCGCACAACGTTCCCGTCGAACTGCTCGAACTCCCCAGCGGTGGCCATGGCTTCAACGGCTGCAAAGGCCCGCTTTGGGAGCAGTGGAAAGCCGCCGCGTTGAAGTGGCTGGCTGCTCAGAAACTCATTCCCTCCAGCGGCTCATGAAACGTTCCCTGCTCGCGCTCATTCTTGCTGTCACTTCGCTGGCTGCAGTGCCACCTGACGCTGGCAACTACTCCGCCGAGAAGTTCGAGGTCAAGGCGACTCGCGGCAACAAAGCCGCGATGCGCGATGGCGTGAAGCTCTCGGTAGATGTGGCACAACCTCAGGCGGAGGGACGCTTCCCGGCAATCTTGATCATCACGCCTTACAGCAACAACCCGGGATTTCAAAAGCGCGCGGCTTGGTTTGCGAAGCGTGGTTACGTCGTGGCGGTGGCGGACTCGCGCGGGCGGTTTGATTCGGAGGGGACTTGGGATCCGTTTGATCCGAAGCATAAGACGGATGGCTATGATCTCGTCGAGTGGCTGGCGCACCAACCGTGGTGCGATGGCAAGGTGGGCATGATGGGCCTGTCTTACATGGGCTGGACTCAGTGGTGGACGGCCACGCAGACTCCACCGTCGCTGAAGTGCATCGTGCCAGAGGTCGCGCCGCCGGATGCGATGTTCAACGCGCCGTATCAGAATGGCGTGCTCGTTTCGTGGATGGCGGACTGGGGCGGAGCGAATGCGGGGCGCGTCGGCCAGACGATGGGGCCGGGGCCTTACGGCGGGTTTGCCTCGGAGGAGCGACGGCTCGCGGATTACATGCAGTTGCCCTATTTGAAACTCAATGAGCTGCGCGGTGCGATGGATGCGCCGTGGTTTGAGAAGTGGATTCGCGGCAACACATCCTCTGATCCGTATTGGCAGGGCATCGCTTATCAAAAGCCGGAAGAGTATTCGAAGATCGCGGTGCCATCGCTCGCCGCCACAGGTTGGTTTGATGCCGACTTCCCCGGCGCACCGATGAACTACCTCGCCATGAAGCAGCATGGCGCGAACGCTGATGCACGACGCCCACGCATGGTGATCGGCCCTTGGCAGCACATCATCAACACCAGCCGCAAGCTCGGTGCCTTCGACTACGGCGAGACAGCGATCATCGACTGGGACGGCTACGTCTGCCGTTGGTTTGACCACTGGCTCAAAGGTATCGACAATGGCGTGATTAACGATGCGCCCGTGCATGTGTTCGTGATGGGCCGCAACGAATGGCACGCCGAGCAGGACTGGCCGCTGCCGCAGACGCGCTGGACGAAGTATTATCTACATAGCGGCGGCCATGCGAACTCGATCAGCGGCGACGGCGTGCTGAGCACCTCACCGCCCACCGAGTCGGATCACGACTCGTATGTCTATGATCCCGCAAAGCCGACGCGCTCGCCCTTCACCGGCGGACACCTCGAAGACGGAGCTGCCGACACGCGCAAGTCATCCAGCGGCAACGATGTGCTCGTCTATACGACTCCGCCGCTGGAGGAAGAAATCGAAGTCACCGGCCCGATCACCGCCAAGCTTTACGCCGCCACCTCCGCCCGTGACACGGACTGGATGGTGCGCCTGATCGACGTGCAGCCCGATGGCTTCTCCGCCATGCTTTGCGAAGGCGTGATGCGCGCACGACATCGCGATCCAGCACGAGAAGGCACCTTCAATCCAGCCAAGCTCAGCCTCATCGAGCCCAACCAAGTTTATGAATACACTATCGACTTCTGGCGGGCGACATCGAACGCCTTCCTCAAAGGACATCGCATCCGCGTCGAGATCTCCAGCAGCTATTTCCCATACTACCTGCGCAATCTCAACACCGGCGCGGACAACATCGGTCTCGAAACGACGAGCGTTATCGCCACGCAAAAGATCATGCACAGCGCCGGACAAGCCTCCCACATTGTGCTGCCCATCATTCCACGAACCCAACCATGAAAGCCCTTCTCGTCTTCCTCACCTTCTTTGCCTGCCAGGCTTTCGCCGCCGGTCCGGACAAGACACGCCAGTTTCTCACCGAAGCCAAAGAGCCCGTGCGCATCGTCTGCATCGGCGATAGCATCACGGGCGTGTATTATCACAGCGGCAGCGTGCGGGCCTATCCCGAGATGTTGCAGATCGCGCTTCAAAAGCTGCATCCGAGGGCGACCATCTCCGTGCGCAATGCCGGCATCAGCGGGGACACGAGCAAGGGCGGGCTCTTCCGGTTGAAGCGCGATGTGCTGGACCTGAAGCCTCATTTGGTGACGATCATGTTTGGAATGAATGATCTGGTGCGCGTTCCGCTGGCGGAGTTCGTGCGCAACATGCAGGCGATCATCAAGAACTGTCGTGACGCGGGTGCGGAGGTGGTGCTGTGCACGCAGAACTCCATCGTGGATTCTCCGCAGCGGCCGGCGAAGCGGCTGGCGGATTTCAGCCAGGCCATTCGTGATCTGGCCAGGACTAGCGGATTGGGGTTGGCGGACTGCCATGCAGCCTTCGAGTCCGTGCGAGCCAAAGACGAACTCGAATGGAACCTCCTGCTGAGCGACGCCATCCATCCGAACATGGATGGTCACAAGCTCTTCGCCGAGACCATCGCGCAGACGATCACGGGCAAGGACATGTCGCTGCGCGATGTCGGTCCGCCGCCCAATCCGCTCACGCACACGCTGAAGCTCCTCGCCGAAGGCAAACCGGTCGCGGTGTTCGCGATGCCACCGTTTGGTCAGCACATTGCCCCCGCGCTGAAGTCGCTTTATCCAAATGCACAAGTCACGGTGAAGCCCTGGCCCGTCGAAGGCAAGACGCTCGCCGAACTCGAGAACACCGCCAAAGCGGTGCGTACGATGAAGCCCAACCTCGTCCTCATCGCCGTTCCCGGCCATCTCAGCGAGAAAACACCGCAGGCCTTTCACCAGCGCTACTCCTGGATCATGAACTGGTCCCTCAGCTTTGGCCCGCAGGAGTGGGATGTCGTCGTGGCGCTGCCTTCAGCAGCGAAACCGGCGCAGAATGCCGAAGAGCAGGCGAATGAGGAACTCGCCCGTCGTTTGGTCAAAGCGCAGGACTTGAGCTTCATCGGGCGTTCGCCAGGGGACGGGTCTGCCCTGCCCGACTTGCTCGCAAAATGGATCACTGCTCACAAGCCATGAAAACCGGCCAGACCTTGCATCTCCCAGTCAATCCTAGCCGCCGGCGTTTCATCCGAGCCTCAACCGCCGCCGCACTCGCATTGACAGCCCGCGCTGAATCGAAAGCGTCGCAAACGACGCTTCAGGCCGGTGATCTCACCGCCCTCATCGGCGACAACTCCGCGCTCGGCGAGCATCGCGCGGGCTACAACGGCGTATGGAGCCTCCAGCACGCGAAGGGCACACGCAGCATCTTCGTGCCCGCTGTTTCAGGACTGAATCTCGAACACATCGTCACCGGGGAGCATTTGGAGGACTCGAAGACCTTCTTCGAGCCGCGCAATGCGCCGATGTCACTCACGCGCATCAGCGACACCGAAGCGGAGCTGCACCAGCCGCCCACGCCGACCTTCCACGTCGAAAGCTGGACACGTTTCCGCGTCGTCGCGCCGCACTACCTCGAAATGGACTTCCACTGCCGTGCGCATCGCGAAGTGTTCCCGCGCGGTTATCTCTCGCTGTTCTGGGCCAGCTACATGAACGCACCGGCGGACAAGAGCCTGTATTTCCTCGGCGGACTCGACGCGCAGAAGGACATGTGGACGCAGTTCTGCACGCAGTGGCACAACGACCAGAGCACCGTGCGGCATCGCGATGACACTTTCGAGATGACCTTCCCCGCTGGTGGCCGCGACACACTCTTCAAGAGCCTCTCGCGCTTCCGCTTCGACGAACTGTTTTTCTACGGCCACTTCGACGACCTCACCTGGATCGTTATGTTCGACCGCACGGAGGGCATTCGCTTCACGCACTCTCCCAGTGGCGGCGGCGCCAATGCAACGCTGAAATCCACGAACCCCGCCTGGGATTTCCAGTTCCTCATTCAGAAGCCCGAGTTGATGAAGGACTACGGCTTCAAAGTGCGCACCGCCTTGCGTCCGCGCTGCTCGCGCGAGGAAATCCTCGCCGAGTTCACGAGCTGGAAGGAGGCGAAGTGAACTCCACGATGATCCAGTTCCTGAGAAATCCAGATACCGCCGACACCATCCCCGTCGTCCATCGTTGCCGGTGCGATCTGCAATCTCAGCGCTGCTTTACCGCCGCGCCGCATTGATAAACTCGTCCAGCTTGTTCAGCACGTCCTGCATCTGGCTCTGGTTGTAATTGAAATCCGCGCCCTGGCCCAGCGTGTTCACGCCATTGGTGTTGTTGCTGGTGCCGCTGATGGCATTGGAGATCGCGGTGTTCATGTCAGCGGTGGTCACCTCACCCATTGGACCGACTTCGCCCTGCGGGATGTCGAAGGTGAAGTGGAGCGTGTTGCCGATCACGCTGAGGCTCACGCTGGCTGGATTGCCGGGTGGCAGCGTGTTCACGCCATCGACTTGCGCGGCGGTGATGGTGAGGATGGCATCAATCAGCGCTTTGAGGCTGGTGAGTTGAGTGCGCATCACTTGGGAGGAGAGCGCGGAGTTGTCGGCAGGTTGGGCGGGGTCGAATGGCATAAGGGTGAATGTTGAATGGATGAAGATGGGCTGGGTGGCTGCGGTTCACCCTGCCAGTGGCAGCGCATGACCCGGCGGGTGGTTGAGTCGCACCCGCTGGGTGGCAGGCTGGCACTGGGTGGGTGGTAGCTCGGCACCCGCTGGGTGTGCTACTCTCACCGGCTGGGTGGTTGGGCGTGACCCAGCGGGTGGCAGGGTCGCACGGGCTGGGTGTGTGGCTGGCACTGGCGGGTGGCTGTCTGCCAGTGGCGGGGTGCGTGCGGGCTGGTGGCTGGGTGCGTGGCTCGCACCCGCCGGGTGGCAGTGGCGCACCGGCGGGGTGGGAGGGCGGCACCCAGGGGGTGCGCACCTCGCACTGGCTGGGTGCGGCGCGATTTGGCAGGGGGTGAGGCCAAAACAGGGCGTTTCCGCCCGGTTTTGGCCCCCAATCCGCTGATTTCACCACCGTAACCCGCCTCCGCGATCATTGGGTGATCGGGTTGGTGTAGGTGAAGCTGCGGACGCTGCCATTGATGAAGACGGCCACGCGGACGGTGAGCGGGCCGCTCAGCGCGGCAGGGACGAGCACGGTGAGGCTCTGCGGGTCGATGTCGCCATACACGGTGGCGCGGACTTCGGCGGCGGCTCCGGCTTTGAAGAACACGCCTTGGATGAGATCGGTCTTGTTGAGCTTCAGGTTGTCACCGCGAATCTGGATGAGACTGCCGGGGGTGTATTTATCGGCGGCTCCGGTGTCCTGGTTGAGGATGGTGTCGATGAGCGGTGTCACCTTGCCGAGTTCGCCCAGGCTTTCGAGCGTGAGACCTGCGCGCCAGGCTTCGATGGCGTCTTTGGTGAAGGACACGGCCACATCGGCATTGATGTCGTCCGCATTATGAAAGCCATCCGGCTGCGGGCTGCTGCCGCCGCTGGTGGGGCGGAAGCGCACGATGTCGTAGAGGCCATTGCTCCAGCCGCAGCCGGTGGAGCAGGCGAGGAGTTTCTGGAAGAAGGTCTTCACGGCAGCCTCCACCTGCACGGGGGTGAGGCCCGTGGCGGTGGCGACTTCGGCGGTGAGGAACTCCTGCGTGACCGCATCGCCCAGGGCGGCGCGGGTGGTGAAGCCGCCGGTGGATTTCGGCGCTGGGTTGTATTTGAATGTGCTCATCAGTGTGGGTGTTGGGCTGGGTGTGTTGTTGGGTTTCGGATTGCGGTGAAAAGGTTTCTTCTTCGGCTTCGGCGGTGGTGGATCAGGGCTGCTGGCGTCCCAGGTGAGTCCTGGCATATCATAGGTAAGTCCGGCGGGGCTGTCCCAAGTGAGCGGGGTGGGCATGGAGAAATGATTTGGGTCAATCGTTGGTGTGATGACAAAGTGGCGGACACTTTGCGCAGACGGGGCGCACGAAGAAGAGCAGCACGGCGCACACGATGAGGCCCGCCGCAGCGAAGCGGAAAATGTGGCCGACATCCACATGCGCGTCGCGCATGAGTCCGCCGACGTAAATGGTCACGCCACCCACGGACATGGCGAAGAAGTTCAGCACGCCAAAGCCGGTCGCCCGGTAGCGCGGGACGGCCACCTGGCAGAGAATGGGCATCATGTTCGTATCCGTGAATGACCGTGTCAGGCCGTAGATCATGAGCCCCGCAATGGCGGGAGCCAGCGTGCTGCTGCTGGCGGCCAACAAGACGCCCGGTGCTGCGATGCACAGGCCGATGACAGCTACGAGAATGCGAGCATTT
>DAORHS010000234.1:0-6930 GCA_035438165.1 Prosthecobacter sp. | reverse complement strand
TGGCCAGCCCAGGATCATCATCCACCACGAGGATTGTGACAGGCTGGATGGCGGCGGGCATGGCGTGCTCAAGGCTTGCCGTTGATCTCGGGCACCTGCACCAAAGAAACAAACATGCCGAGCTGCTTGATGGCCTCGGCGAACTTGTCGTAGTCCACCGGTTTTACAATGTAGCTGTTGCAGCCCAGCAGATGGCAGCGCTCGATCTCGCGCGGATCATCCGTGGTGGTGAGCATGATGACGGGCATTTTGCGCAGAGAGTCGTCCTCCTTGATCTGACGCAGGGCCTCCACGCCGTCCACTTTCGGCATGCGGATGTCCAGCAGCAGGAGGTAGGCCGTGTCACTCCGTCGGTGCGACCCGGGACCGCGACGGAAGAGGAAATCGAGCACCTCCTGGCCGTTTTCAAAGCGCTGGATGGGGTTGTGCAAACCCACACGAGCGAGATTTTTCTCGATGAGCCGTGCGTGGCCGGCATCGTCTTCGGCGATGATGATCACTACCTCTTGAGTCATGGTGCTCATCTTTTAGAACGGTTGTTTATGGCTGGCAAGCCGACAAAAAAGGTGCTGCCCTGGTCGGTGACAGATTCGACCCATATCTTCCCGTCCAGCCGCTCGAGGATGCGCTGCGCAATGGTCAGGCCCAAGCCCTCGCCCGTGCCATGCGAGGGGTTCAGCCGGTGAAAGATCTCGAAGGCCTTCTGCTGGTGCGCCGGTGCGATGCCGATGCCGTTGTCACTCACCGCGTAAATCACCTGCGTTCCCTCCACACGCCCGCTCACACGGATGCGCCCCGGACGCTCTGGATCGAGATACTTCACCGCATTGTCCAGCAGGTTGGAGAAGACCTGGTTGATCTGCGTGGCGTCGCCGCGGCAGTCAGGCAGATCGCCGAGGTCGAGCTGCGTGCCGGTCTGCTGGAGCTGGAACTCCATGGCGTGCGCGATCTGCCGGAGCATTCCATTCATCGACAAAGGCTCAATGGTCAGCGCCGCGCGTCCCAGCCGGGAGAAACGCAGCAGACCGCTCAGCAAGGAGTCGATCTTGGCCACCCCGGCCTGGATGAAGCCCAACGCCTCGGGAATGTCTTCGTCCAAGGCCGTTCGCAGATCCGCCTTCGACACTGCTGCCCCTGTCGCTGCCGCCACAATCCCGCGCAGGCTCTCGCAGGTGTGCGCCAGCTCCCGGCCGAAGCCCTGGATGTTCACCAGGGGCGAACGCAGATCGTGCGAGGCCACATACACAATGGCCTCCAGCTCCTTGTTCTTTTCAGCGAGCGTCTGCGCCAGCTCCCCGAGCTTTTCCTCATCACGCTTGCGCTGGGTGATGTCGGTGCGGATGGCGATGTACTGCTGGGGCTTCCCCGCCCCGTCCACGAACGGGAAAATCGTCGTGTCCACCCAGTAGATGCTGCCGTCTTTGGCGCGGTTGCGAATCTCGCCCTTCCAAACCCGACCGTGACCGATGGTGCTCCACAGGTCGTGGAAGAACTCCTTCGGATGATGGCCTGAGTTGATGATGCGGTGGTCCTGGCCCAGCAGCTCGCCGCGGCTGTATTTGGAGATCTCGCAGAACTTGTCGTTCACATAGGTGATGATCCCGCGCGCATCCGTGATCGCCACGATGGAATGGGCGTCCACCGCCGCCTTTAAATCCATCAGCTCCTTGACCGGAACGAACTGTGAGGCCGCCGATTCGTTGCCAGGCAGATGCGCCTCCTCATGAGAACCGGCCTCGGCTCGATGGAGACGCTCGATGAGCGCGGCCTTGGTCATGCGGGAATAATCGTTCATGCGGGTGCAGTGTGGCCTATTTCAAAGGGTGAAGCACGGAAAAAGCGTGCATGCCGACGGCAGGACATCCGGGCGGCTATTTCATTTTGGAATTCAGTTTGATCGTTCCTCCGGCCACCATGAAACGCCCATGTCCGCGATGATGCAGGGTGCGGGGATCTTTTACGGCGGGATTGATCCATGCCTGGACGACCTCCAGGACAAACAGGCCGTACTTGGACACCCTCGTGGTGTCCACCACCCGGCACTCCAGGTTGGCATAACACTCCTGAATGAGCGGTGCGGCGACTTTTTTGGCAGGCAGGGGCGTGAGACCGAAGCGCTTGAATTTGTCGGTCTTCGCGCCCGAAGTATTGCCGCACCCCACGACTTTCTCCGCGATCTCGACGGTGGGTATGTTGATGACACAGGTCTTTGCCGCCTTCAGCAGAGAGAAGGAATGATTGCGATCGCTGACGACGCAGCCCACCAGAGGCGGCTCAAAGTCCATCATCATGTGCCACGACAGGGTCATGATGTTGCGACGGTCTTGGTGGGCCGTTGTCACGAGAACCACCGGCCCGGGTTCGAGCAGCCCATACACCTTGGAAAGCGGATAGGATCTGCGGGCCATGGGCGGTTCAGGAATGCGTGTTCTTCCAGTCTTGCGGCGGCACCGGACGCCGGAGAATTCACTTCTGCTCCCGCTCACCCGCATCACCCGGGACCACCAGCACCGGACAATGGGCGTGCTTTAAGACATCATGGGTGACGCTGCCGACGAGCAAGTCATAGATTGTGCTGTGGTGATGCGAGCCGAGAATGATCAGGTCGGCATGCCATTTCTCGGCTTCTGCGAGCACCGTGTCCACGCTGGCTCCCGCCAGTTGCTGGACGGAGGCACGCACGCCAAATTTGACCAGGGAGTCGCGCATCTCCAGGAGTTGCGCGTAGTGCTGCTGAACCGCTGCCGGGGAGGGCTCCTGCATGATCACTGGCGAGATCAGTCCCACATCGACGACGACGGGTTCCTTTGCCACCACATGCAGGATGATCACCTGGCTGTTGAATGCCGTGGCAAGCGCATGCGCCTGCTTGAGCACTTTGAAGGTGAGGTCGGAGAGATCGACCAGGGCAACGATGGTTTTCAAGATGTGAGCCTGTAGAAGCTAGATCCGTCCGGTCAAGAGCAAGATGATCAGAATGATGACAAGAGGCTGGCACTACCGCCCAGGTAGTGGTTGCCAGATCAAGCCGTGAACCCAAAGCGGTGCTTTACCGACGCAGAATCCAGATCAAGCGCCATGCACAGCTGGCGCGTGGCCAGACGCTCTGCCGCCACATGCAGCATTTGATCTGATTGTTTCTGCGCAAGCTCGATCCCTTCATGTTTGATCGCCTTGATCCTGGCCCCCGATGCCAGCAGGTTCATGAGAAAATCCTCGGCTTCCACCGGGTCATCCGTGCGGTGGATGTCCACGCGCTTGTTGTGATGAGGATGGATCACGTATTCAATGTCGAATTTGGCAAGCATGGCGGGTGGTGGTTGGTGTTTGTCCTGTCTGGCAGGATATGAGTGAGACTGCCATGTCCTGGTCTGCCCTGCTCGGCGATCAGTGGCATGCTTGAGGCCTTTTTTGCGCGTGGAGGCGTTATTCGGCAGGCGGCAGCTTCACCACGAGCAGGGAACATGGCAGCCGGGTCAGCAGGCGTTCGGCCGTGGAGCCCATCAGCACATAACGCAGGTTGGTGCGCCCCTTGCTGCCAATGACGACCAGGTCGGCCTCGCGTTCTTGCGCGTGGTCTGCGATGCCAGCACCGTAGTTCATGGCCTCGTGGAGCACCTCGGCCGCCTTGATGCCCTGCGCTGCGTCATGCACAAACTCATGCAATTCCTGACGAAGGTTCTGAATGTACGCCTGCCGCTCCTCATGGGTGAAGACGACCGCCGGATAGGTGGATTCCTCCGACATCCCGCCATACGGCTGCACCACCCAGGGTTCCCGCCAGACATGCAGAAAATCCACATGGGCGCCGTCCTGGGCCGCCACATGGCAGGCCTGCCGCACCACCTCCCGCGCAGTGTCGGAGAAATCAATGCAGGCGACCAACTTCCGGAACGCATGCGGATGATTGGACCGCACCAGCAGCACCGGGACTTGTGCCTTCCTCGCGAGCTTGCTGGAAACCGAGCCCGCGCCAGCAGCCGACTCCCCTGCCCCGGCAATCCCCGCGACCAGCAGATCCGCCTTCAGTGTGCGGACGTGATCCAGGATCTCATGCAATGGAACACCAAGCGCAATCGTGACCTCGCAACCGGGCGGCAGCGCGGACTGTGCCATCCAGCGCTCTAGCGCGGCCGCCGCCCCTTGGGAGGCTGTCCTAGCATGGCTTTCATAGCTTTCTTCACGGCTGCCGGCCAGCGTCGCGACGGCGGTCGAGTCAACCACATGCAGGACATGCAGCTTCGCGCTGTTAAAACCGGCGATGCGCGCCGCCTGTTCGAGCGCGGCACGCGAACCCGTGGAAAAATCCACGGCGACAAGAATGGTTTTGAGTGTGTTCATCGAATGTCGTGTGTTGTCAGCGTGCTGACTTGCGCGCCTCAGTCTTTTCCACTGCCACAGCCTGCTGCTCATGCGCGTCCACCAGTTCCAACGTCTCGCGGATCACATCCGCGTCCACCGCGACGGCGAGATGCGAAAAGCTGTCCGTCTTGGCACCGAGGCGTTGAATGATCATTCCCACCAGCTCAGGACGGCGCCCCTGGCTGGCGAGGAAAACCGGCGCGCCACTGTCGCCGGGATAGACATCGGCATTGATCAGAAACCGTCCGTGTGCCTGAGCGGTTCCCACCGGATAAGAGGCCACCCTGCCACTGCGCAGCACCGGAAAAGCGCCTTCCGTGCCTGGCTGCACATCTGGATAGCCGAGAAATGACACCTCCATCCCCGAATGCAGGGACTTGCCATCCCGCGTCATCATGTGCTCTTCCAGAGCGGAAGGCATGTCCACCTGCCCGGCAAACTCCGGCGGAAGCTCCATGGCAAAAGCGGCAATATCATGACGCGGATGACGCACGTAAAAGCGCTCCTTGCCGCGGGGCTTTGCCGGTGTGAAGGCAAGAAGGACGACCTTGGACTCGCCTTTCGCATCCGGCAGCCGCAGCCCGATGATCAGCGGCCCCTTGCCGACAGTGTCGAGCACATGAACGGAGGTGAACACGACCGGCACCACTCCACCAGGCGCGCTCGCATCACGACGATTGATGACAAACCCGGTGGCCGCTCCTCTTTCCGTGGCCAGCGGATAGGTGGACCACATCATCTTCTCGGTCACATTCATACGCCCGGCACAGCCCGGCAGAAACAGAATGGCGGCCATCAGCAAGCACAGAGGCTGGGACCATGAACGAATGTCTGATGTGCCGCGAGGTTTCATGATGAATGGTCTTTCTGAGGCTTCTGTAATCCAGTCTGCCATGCACATCTTGTGACTTTGCCGGACAATACTGCCCTGGGCAACGGGCTGATGCTCCACTTTTTGCGTGGTCAAACGACCATCGGCACGTCAGGCTCAAAAAACAAACCATCAAATCCCCCATGAATGACACCCTTGAAACCCTGCTGGAAAAAATGCATGTGCTCGAAAAGGACATCCTGCGCGAGCTGCAAAAAAAGGAGGCCGAGTTTTTCTACGAGGTGCGCTTGGGAAAGGTCCGCTTCACCGAAGAAGCACGCGCCAGGCACAAGCAGCTGGTGAAGAAGTTCATCGCCTACATCCGCGACTCGCGTTTCATGATCCTGCTCACCACGCCGGTGATCTGGTCCTGCATCATCCCCATCGCGCTCATGGATCTGTTCATGACCGTCTATCAGGCGGTCTGCTTCCCGATCTACGGCATCCCCAAGGTGAAGCGCGGCGACTACATCAAGCTGGACCGCCGTCATCTGTCGTATCTGAACTGGGCGGAGAAATTCAACTGCGAGTATTGCGGCTACGCCAACGGAGTGATCGCCTGCGCCACGGAGATCGCCGCCCGCACCGAGCAGTACTGGTGCCCGATCAAACACGCGCTTCGCATGAAGTCCATGCACAGCCGCTACCGGCATTTCTTCGACTACGGCGACGCCGAGCACTACCGCCAGCAGATCGAAACAGTGCGGCGCTCGTTTGAAGACATCGAACCGGAGGACGCGCCGGAAACCAGCCCTGCCGGCGCCGGACCATCGGCCTGACGCTTACGCGCCACGAAGCTTGGAGACGTCGTAGAGACTGAGCATGGCGGCGAGGACTTCGTCGCGTCTGCCTTCCTTGAGCATGTCGAAGGTGACGTGCTTGCCGGGGAGCAGCTTGAAGTGGCCGGAGCGGGTGCGGCGCAGGGAGCTCAGATGCGCCCCACAGCCGAGCTTCTGGCCGATGTCATGCGCGTAGGTGCGGACGTAGAAGCCTTTGCTGCAGACGACGCGAAAGTCGATCTCCGGCGGGGCGAAGCGGGTGATCTCGTAGTCGTACACGCGGACGAAGCGGGGCTCGCGCACGACTTCCTGGCCTTTGCGGGCGAGCTTGTAGAGCGGGACGCCGCCGATCTTGATGGCGGAGACCATGGGAGGCATCTGGTAGAAATCGCCCTTCATGGCGTCAAAGGCCGCCTTCACCTGGTCGAGCGTGAGATCGGCGGGTACGGGCTTTTCCTCGACGGTTTCGCCTTCGGCGTCCTGGGTGTTGGTGGTCTTCCCGAGGGTGATGGTGCCGATGTATTCCTTGTCCTCGGACATGAGGAGGTCGGAGAGGCGGGTGCCGTTGCCAAGCACGAGAATGAGCATGCCGGTTGCCATGGGGTCGAGCGTGCCGCAATGGCCGATCTTCTTCATGTTCAGGCAGCGCCGGGCGACGGCGACGACATCGTGCGAAGTCATGTCCTGGCCTTTGTCCACCAGGAGGACGCCGCTAATCAATTCGTCTGACTTCATGTTCGAGTGCTTGCAAAAATTTCTCCGCGGCTTCGTCGATGGGGCCCTTCAAACGTGCACCGGACGCCATGCGATGACCTCCGCCACCAAACTGGGCGCAAATGACCGGGACATCGAGGCGGCTGTCCTTGGACCGGGCGCTCACACGCACCTTGCCGTCGGCGACGTCTTCAAAAATGACAC
>DAORHS010000233.1:0-6944 GCA_035438165.1 Prosthecobacter sp. | reverse complement strand
CATTCTCGATCAGGCGCGGGCGTTCGATCCCGGTGTGGAAGGTTACGTCAGCTATGTCTGCAAAACCTCCGGCAAGCGCATTCGTCCCGCACTCGCCGTGCTCGCCGGCGGCGCCACCGGCGGCACGCATGAAGGCCACACGCGCCTCTCCGTCATTCTCGAACTCGTCCACATCGCCTCGCTCGTGCATGATGACATCATGGACGGTGCGGACATCCGCCGCGCCCAGCCCACCGCAGTCGCCAAATGGGGCAGCAGCCTCAGCGTGCTGCTCGGCGACAGTCTCTTCGCCTACGCCCTCGAACTCGCCACCGAGTTTGAAGACACCCACGTCTGCCGCACCATCGCGCGTGCTTCGCGCGATGTCTGCACCGGCGAGATCCTGCAGACCCAGCGCCGCTTCGATTTCAATCTCTCCGTCGCCGACTATCTCAAGATGATCGAGATGAAGACCGCGGCGCTCTTTGCCGCTGCCTGCGAACTCGGCGCACGGCTCAATCATCAGCCTGACTCCGTCCAGGCCGCCCTGAAGGACTACGGCCTCAAGCTCGGCACCGCCTACCAGATCTACGACGACTGCCTCGACATCGTCGGTGACGAAAAGACCGTCGGCAAAACGCTCCGCACCGATCTCGCCCGCGGCAAGCTGACACTGCCCATCCTCTACCTTCTCGAAGGCGCCACGGAGGCACAGAAGCAGAAGCTCAACCGCATGCTCCTCAAAGGCGAGCCCATGGACACCACCATCCTCGCCGGCATCGCCGACTACGCCGGGGCCGTCGAACGCGCCGTGAACTTCGCGCAAAACATGCTGACTGAGGCCCGCAACGACTTGATCTGCCTCGCTGCCTCGCCGCACAAGCAGGCCCTCGAAGACATCGTCGGCTACCTGCACAGCTTGCTCGATCAGTGCCGCGCCATTCATTAAGCTGTCCCCCCGCCCGCAACGCTTCGCGTAGCGATGCGGGCGGGTCGTCCTCCTACACGAACTCGTCCTCGATCCTGCGATTCCTTCAGCAATCACGAGAGACGAACACAAATCGAGCGCCGCCCACAAATCTCGTCCCTCATTCGCCCATGACACACGCCGTTATCGAGGACGAGTAGGAGGACGAGATCGAGCACGATTCAAACGATGAGCCGCATCCACGACATCCCGGAAAACGACCGACCACGTGAGCGCCTCCTCCGTCTCGGTCCCCATGCCCTGTCGGATGCCGAATTGCTCGCCCTGTTCATCAACACCGGCACGAAAGGTGAGAACGCACTGCAAATCGGCCAGCGCATCCTGCGCGACTATAAATCCCTGCGCGACCTCTCCCGCCTCGAACCCGCTGTCCTGAGCAAGATCAAAGCCCTCGGCCCCGCCAAGACCGCCAAACTCATCGCCGCCTTCGAGCTTGGCCGCCGTGCCGCGCAGGAGCCTTCCCACGCCGAGGTCATCCTCGACCGTCCGCAGCGCATCTACGACTACATCGGTTCCGAAATGCAGGCCCTCGGCTATGAATCCGTGCGCGTCATTTTGATGAACACCCGCCTCGCTGTCATCCGCACGGATGAAGTGTTCCGCGGCAGCCTCAACGAATGTACCGCCGCCCCGCGCGATCTTTTGAGAAAGGCCCTCATACACAACGCCTACGCCTTCATCCTCATTCACAATCATCCCAGCGGCGATCCCACGCCCAGCGATGCCGACCGTCGCATCACCCGCCGCCTCCGCGAAGCCTCCGAAGCCACCGGCCTCCTCCTCCAGGACCACCTCATCATCGGCACACCTTCCGAATCACGTGCGCTTCCTTATTTCAGCTTCAAAGAGCATGGGATGCTGTGAGTTGCGCCACCGCACTCCAAGACACTTCACGGCTCTCGCTCACCCCTTGTCTGCCTGAATCACATCCTTTTCTCCCTTGAAATTGTTCACAAGATTCAACTTCGAATTCAGATTGCGGATAACGGTTTGCGGAAGGAGAGGGTGGTCATGGGACAAGACGAAATCGAGCGCAACATGGGCGTGCAGCCTCTGGACGGGATCATGACCGAGCATGAGCTGGGCAATCACGACCTGGTGGCCGCCAGCACCGAGCCCATGACGCACAAGGCCGTGCAACGCGCCCGCAAAGGCCGCCGCCTGACCAAGCACATGAAACAGCGCATGGCCGACGCTCTGAACCTGCTCATGAAGCAGCAGGGCAAGGAGATCGAGCGTCCGTGGGGCGTGAAGGATTTGTTCACGTATTGAGCTTCATACTCATACTCCTCCTCATACTCAATCGCGTGGTCCATCACCCCGCCATGTCCCAGACTGAGTAAGAGTATGAGCAGGAGTATGAGAGGTTGAGTGGCAGATCGGATAGCCGCAGGTGCATTGCGCGGCTTGCCGGGGCGTTTTCATCACGCTAATCTCCTCGCACCATGTCCGACGCCATCGCCAACCGCCGCTTCGTCACCGCTGCCGAAAAGATCGACTACCTCTCCCCCTGGACGCTCGAAGAGTGGCTCTGCCGGGGCGACATCGTCAACAACGAGCACCTGCTCATGGTGCGTGCCAACATGGAGCCGGGAAGAAGTCATCCCTTCCACTCGCATCCGACCCGCGAGGAGACGATCTACATCCTCTCAGGCCAGGCCGAGCAGTGGGTGGGCAGGGAGAAGAAAATCCTCGGCCCTGGCGACATGGCCTTCATTCCCATGGGCGAGATCCACGGCACGTGGAATGCCGGCGATGAGAAGCTCGTCTTCCTCGCCATTCTGTCGCCCGCGAAGGCGGACGATCCCGCCGTGGTGGATCACAGCCAGGAAGAGCCGTGGAAGTCGCTGCGAAAGTAGTCCAGTTGCGCTGCAACTGGTTGCAGAGACTCCGGTTGCGGCGCAACCGGGCTACTTTTCCCGCAGTTCCTTGCGCAGGTCGGTGATGCCGTCGCGGATCGCGAAGAGTTCTCCCCGATACTCCTCGAGGAGTTCCAGACGCGCCTGCCACTCAGATGTCTCCATCAGCTCATTCAGAGCGGCCAGGGCCTCGTTGGCCCAGTTCAGGCAGCGGCGCAGGATCGCGAGGATGTAGCCGCTGCTTTCGGAGCCACCGAAACCACGCACGCCCAACGCACCGGCCAGCTTGCCGCTGATGTTCATCGAGTTCCGGATGAAACGATCAAGTGCGGTGTGACCATCGCTTGCCTCCGCGTTTTCGGAGCGCTCCTCTTTGATCTCGCTCATCAGCCGCAGGACGAAATCGTGGGCTCGCTTTTGCAGCGGGTGTTCCTCCCGCTCGCGTGCTTCCAGGAAATCTTCGAATGCCTGATCGTCCTCCTCATCGGCTGATGGCCCGGTCTCCGGTGTCCAGGTCTCGTCGGCATCTTCCATGTCGTCGAATCCTTCATCGCTATGCTCGCCCAGCATGTGGTCCCAGCCCATGACGAAGGCGACGCGGTCGTCGTGCAGACCTTCCACGCCGAACTTTTCGAGGGCCTCCTCGTGGGCGTCGTTGAGGCGGTCGGATTGTTTGAGTGATTTCTCCCAGCACTCTTCGCTGTCATCCATTTCATCCTCCACCTCCGGCCGCTGGATGATGCCGGCGAGCCAGCCGCGCATGGCTTGCAGGTTGGTGAATTTCTGCGCCTGCTCCTCGGCCTCGTCCATTTCCCAGATCCATTCGGAGATGCAGAGGTCAAAGTCCGCGCTTTCGACGACGACGCGGCCGTTTTCCTCGGAGAACCATTCGAAGTAGAGGGCATTGCGCCATTCCTCCGCGGGTGCGGCGGCGATCTTCACTTTGCGGGAGGCGGTGATGTCGCCCACAAACCCCTGCTGCTTCGGCTCGAGGTTCGTTGCGACGGCCTGGGCCTCGGGTCTGGGATTGGTAAAGGTGACCTTGCCTCCGGCCACGTCGCGCCAGGCATCACCGCGCAGGTCGATCGTGATCGGATCTTCGCGGCCAACAAGCCACAGCCTCCCGCGTACGTTGCCGCGGGTGGTGTTGTCGATTTCGCCATGGATGACGGCGGTGTCGAGTCGCAGGGCCATGGGCGCATGAGAGCGTGGGCAGGGTGGAGGTGTCAAGCCCGCGGGCGGGCGTGAAGTACGTTCCACGGCTTGACTCGCCCCCCGGCCTCGCTTGAGATTGCCCGCCCGCGTCATGGAACTGATCTCGATTGTCGAAGCCCTTCTTTTTGCCACCCAGGAACCTCTGGGCGTGCCGCAGATGTGCACCGCTGTCAAAGAGACGGCGAAGGACATCCTGGAGGCGGCGAGCGAGGACAATCCGATCCCGGAATGGGTGGCGCCGCTGGCCGAAACGACCGAGGAGCAGGTGCGTGCGCTGCTCGATGAACTGATCTCCCGCTACGAGTCCGAAAAGCATTCCTTCACCCTCGTGGAACGCGCCAATGGCTGGCGCATCGCCGCCCGTGGCGAGTATGCCGAGTGGTGCCGTGCGCTCTATCCCGGCAAGAAGGTGCAGCGCCTCAGCCAGCCGGCGCTCGAAACGCTCGCCATCGTTGCCTACCGCCAGCCGATCACCAAAGCCGGCATCGAGGCGGTGCGCGGTGTGTCGGTGGATGCGATGGTGCAGCAGCTCATCGACCGCGGGCTGATGAAGATCGAAGGTCGCGCCGATCTGCCGGGCCGTCCGTTGCTTTATGGCACGACGGAAGCCTTCCTCGATCATTTCGGCGTTCGCAGTCTTGATGAAATGCCAAACGCCTCCGAACTGCGCCGTGTGAAACTGCCCACTGCGGAAGAAGGGGCGCCTGCCGCCAACGACCAGCCGCAGGAACAGCAGCTCTCACTCGCTCCGGTGGCCAATGGGGCGGAAACAGCCGCCGAAGAAGCGGATTCGGACGAGTCCTAACCCTCTTTCTCCTGCGGCCATGTCCCTCGAAGAAGTCCGCAACAAGATCGACAGCATCGATCAGCAGCTTCTGCGTCTGCTGAACGAGCGCGCCGAGCTGGTGCATGCCGTCGGCGAGATCAAACGCAAGGACGACCTCGACATCTACGTGCCCGGTCGTGAGGACCAGCTCTTGCGCAAGCTGGCGGAGATCAATCGCGCGCAAAACGGCCGCCTCACCGAGCGTGCCATCCGTGCGATCTATCGCGAGATCATGAGCGCCGCGCTCGCGCTCGAAGACAGCCTCAAGATTGCCTACCTCGGCCCCACCGGCTCATGGACGCATCAGGCGGCGGTGAACAAGTTCGGCCACTGCGTCGAATACCTCGCTGAAGTCACCACCGAGGGCGTGTTTGGCCGCGTGGCCGCGCAGACCGCCGACTACGGCGTGCTACCCATCGAGCACTCGACTGAAGGCGCCGTGCATCACACGCTTGATCATCTGGCCGACAGCGCGTTGCAGATCTACGCCGAGATTTTGTGGAAGGCCGATGCCGCCGTCATGGCGCAGGGCACCAATGGCACGATCACCGAGATCCATGGCCGCGCCCAGATGCTCGCCCGCTGCCGTCCATGGCTCGCGCAGAGTTTCCCCGGTGCGAAGCTCGTCGAGTCCGCCAGCTCCAGCGCCGCAGCCGCCTTGGCGGCGCAGAATCCATCCGTCGCTGCTCTCGGCACGCCCTTGAGCGCCGAGCTGCACGATCTGCGCGTCATCGCCACCTCCCCGCGCGAATACGCCACGCAGACGCGCTTCATCATCCTCGGCCGCCGCTCCGGCCCGCCCTCCGGCAACGACAACACGATGCTCATGATCCATTCCAAGGATCGCGTCGGCGCGCTCATGGAAGTCCTGCAGGTCTTCGCCTCCCGCAACGTCAACGTCCGCCAGATCGAGAACCGCCCCACGCCCTGCGGCACCCAGGCCCGCTTCTTCCTCGAAATCAGCGGCCACCACTCCGACCCCGCGCTCCAGCAGGCCATCACCGCACTTGAAGAGCATGCCGTGCAGGTGAAGACCCTCGGCAGCTACCCGGCTCCGGGGTGGGTGGAGGAGCGGTGAGCGCCTCAGCCGTCCGCCTCATTGCGCAGAGCATCAGCCTGACGTAGTCTCGCCATCGTGTTATCCCGCTTCCTTCCCGAACTCAGCGCCCTGGACGCCGATCTGCGCGAGGCTTTTCTCGAAAAGCTGCGCGTGCGCTGGACGCACACCTCGACTGCGTTGGAAGGAAACACGCTGACCGAGGGCGAAACCTTTGGCGTGCTGCGCTACGGCCTCACCATCTCAGGAAAGCCGCTGGCAGATCACAATGAAGTCCTCGGCCACAGCCGGGCGTTGGACTTGCTCTACGGCTGGTTGGATGAGGGGAGGGCCTTGCAGCCGGAAGACCTGCACGCGCTGCATCAGGCCGTGCAAACCAGCGTGGAAGTGGACTATTTGAAGCCCGTGGGTGCCTGGAAGCGTGAGCCGAACTCCACCCTCGCCAAACAAGGCGGCAAGACCGTCATCAATGACACCTATGCCATGCCGGAGCATGTGGACGCGCTCATGCAGGGCTGGCTGGCAGGCTTCCAGCAGCGTCGGCAGGATAAAACCATCTCAGCGCTGGAGGCTTATGTCTGGAGCCACGCCACCTTCGTGCGCATCCACCCTTATGCCGACGGCAATGGCCGCATGGCGCGACTGCTCGCGAATCTGCCCGTCATCGAAAAAGGCAGGCTGCCCATCTTCATCCCGTCCGAGCGCCGCCTCGACTACATCGAAGCCCTGGCCACCTGGCAGCTCGCCAGCGGCCCGACGCTCCCGCATCAACCTCTGGAAGGCGACCTGTCGCGTTTGCAGGCGTTTCAGACACTGTGTGAATCGTGCCTGGAGCAGTCGAATACGCTGCTGGATGACATTCGGAGCACTCAGGAAGTCCGACTTCGATAGAAAACTTGCCAAGGTTTCGAGGCAGCCAAACCTGCGGCACCCAGGCCCGCTTCTTCCTCGAAATCAGCGGCCATCACTCCGACCCCGCGCTCCAGCAGGCCATCACCGCACTTGAAGAGCATGCCGTGC
>DAORHS010000232.1:0-6948 GCA_035438165.1 Prosthecobacter sp. | reverse complement strand
GGGCAAAGAGGCAGAGAACGCAGAGTTAAGATTTAAAAATCTCTGCCACCTCTGCTCCTCCGCCCCTCTGCGATAAATCGAGCATTCCAAATGCTTCGCATGGCCGAATCACTCCCCGCCTTTGGACAATCGCACCCGCGTATTCCCATTCCGCGCTCCGCATTCCACAATCCCTCACCATGAGCATCCAAACCACCACCGTCGGCTCCTATCCCGTCCCCGAATGGCTTTCCGCGCTTCCGAGCGAGGCCGCTGTCATTGATGCCACCCGCGTCGTCTTCGACACGCAGCGCCAGGCGGGCATTGATCTGCCCACCGATGGCGAGTTGTATCGCTTTGACGTCAATCATCCCGACACGAACGGCATGATCGAGTACTTCGTCCACAAGCTCGGCGGCATCGACAGCCGCGTGGGCCGTGAAGACACCGCCGCGTTTCGTGCCAAGCACGAAATGGCCTTCCGCAGCAAGCCCGCCGCCATCGTGCGCGGTCCCATCACCGAAGGCGTGCTCAATCTGGCCGAGGACTGTGCCCGTGCAGGCAAAGTGGCCGGCGGCCCCTTCAAGTTCACGCTCACCAGCCCCTACATGCTCGCCCGCACACTGCTGGACACGCATTACAACGACTTCGCCGCGCTGAACATGGCCATCGCCGATGCGCTGGCCGCTCAGGCCGCTGATTTGCAGTGTGACTGCGTGCAGGTCGATGAAGCGAACATTCCTGGCAATCCCGCCGATGCGCCCATCGCCGCCGCGGGCATCAATCGCGTACTCGACGCCGTCAAAGGCCAGAAAGCCGTCCACTTCTGCTTCGGCAACTACGGCGGCCAGACGATTCAAAAAGGCGAGTGGGCCGCGCTCATCACGTTTTTGAATTCGCTGCGCGCCGACCACCTCGTCCTTGAACTCGCGCATCGTCCCGCCGCCGATCTCGACGCTCTCAAGGAGCTCGATCCCAAAATCGGCGTCGGTCTCGGCGTCGTGGACATCAAGGTCAACCACGTCGAAACCGCCGACGAGATCGCCCGCCGCATTGAAGCGGCCGAGAAAAAGCTCGGCGCAGGCCGCGTGAAGTTCATCCATCCCGACTGCGGCTTCTGGATGCTCAAACGCAGCATCGCCGACCGCAAGATCGAGGCGCTGGCGAAAGGGCGTGACAGGTTCGAAGGGCGGTGATTGAATCACCGCACCCATGAAACGCCTCCTTGCCCTCGCCTTGATGATCGCCCTCGGTTCGTGCGCCAGCACGATGAACAGCCACCGCATGAAGGCGGCGCAGCGCAAGATGCTCGACACGCGCACGCTCCAGCGGGCCGGCCAGTGGGACGAGGCGCTCGCCATGGCGGAGCGCATGCGCTCCAGCGTGTCCAAATCGATCTCCAGTGCTCCGCGGCAGAAGTCGGCCGCCGGGCCGGTGGTCGATCTTCAGCCACTGCAGACCGCGTGGGAAAACGGCCCGTTCACCGAGCTGAAGGCCGCGCTTCAAAAGAAGGACGCGAAACGCTCCACCGCCGCCTTTGCCTCGCTGCGCCAGCAATGTGTGAACTGCCACGCGGTGCTCGGCAAGACTCAGGTGGTGGTGAGCGAGATTCCGTGAGCGAACCTCGCGGACGCTTCCGCGCTCTTGGTCACGTCAGCCCAAAGAGCTTCTTGAGCGCCTGCTCGCTCGCACTGGTCGCGAGAAGGAAGGTTTGACTGCCATCGCTCCAGGTCGCCATGTGCCAGTTCTTGCTGGTCTGAAACTGCGGCTTCATCTGCGGCGGGGCGGAGTTGAGCCGGGCGTTGTCCATGACGACGAGATGCGCCTCCCCGCCTTCGATTTTGAAGCAGATGATGGTGGCAGGACGGCCTGCGATACGAATGCGTTTGCAGCCAAAAGTGGGCAGACCGCCGAGGGTGCCGGGCAGACGCTGAGGGCTGGGGGAACTCGTGGCGGCGAGGAGTTTCTTCACCGCCTCGAGATCAGGCGCGCGGTCATCGAGCTTCATCATGCCGTGCTCGACCTGGACGACAGCGGCGAGGGACTCGGCCTGCCACGCGGGCATTTCGCCGTTCACGGGCCAAAGAAGCAGCCAGGCTCCCGCGATGCACGCAGCGGCGGCGCTGATGAGGGCCGGCATCATCCAACGAACCGGCCTTTTGGCCGGGCGTTTCGCGTTTTGCAGAATGCTCTCGCGCAAACCGGCGGGAATGGCGGCCGCGAAGGCCTCGGCGACGGATTCGTCGAACGCGGTGCGCTTCGCATGCCACGCTGCGAGTTCAGCGTCGCCCTCCAACATCGCACGCGCCTCCGACGACGCATCCTGCGGGCGGAGCGTCGTGGCGTCGAGTTCGAGTCTGGCTTCTTCGCGGTTCACGAGGTGGTGAGGGGAATGATGTGGGAGGCGGCAGAATCTTCCATGCGGCGCAGGATCGTGCGCAGACTGTCCTTGGCCCGGGAGAGGCGTGACATCACGGTGCCGATGGGAATGCCCAGCGTCTCGGCAATGTCGCGGTAGGAAAGCTCTTTGAGGTAAAAAAGCACGAGAGGTGCACGGTAGTTCGGGTCGAGTTGTTCGAGTGCCGTTTGCAGCGTGGCGCTGTCCACGCGCGGATTTTCACCATCGTCCTCGTTCTGCGTGGAGCCATGCAGATCAGGCTCAAACTCGACTTCCTCAAACTTCTTCTCGCGCCGGGCAATGCTGAGCCATTCGCGGTAGAGCGTGGTGAAGAGCCAGGTTTTCACCTTCGTGGCGTCGCGCAGGGTGTGGCCCTTCCTGGCCCATTGCAGGAAGGTCTGCTGCACCAGATCCTTGGCCGTGGCCTCGCGTTTGCACATGCTCAGGGCAAAGCGGTAGAGGCCCTGATAGTGGGCGTCCACGATCTGCTCGAAGCTGGGCACGGAATCGGTCACGCGACGAGGTATCGGGCGGGTTTCAGGCAGTTCAATGCCAAACTGAAGGGCGAGTTCCATGTTTTCGAGACCTTGGGGACTGCGTGCACTCAGACATGCGGTGGACGGTTGGAGAGCGTTGCCAGCCGTTTATTCCCGGCGATTCGTTTTTATCCGAACCGGGGGTCTTTGCTGCTTCTTCCAGATAGTGATGGGGCAAACGCCCGAGGAAGACGAGCAAAAGCGGGCGCGCATGGCGTGAAAGGAAGGGGTTGATCATGACGATGCGAGTTGAAGTTTCATCCGACAACCCAATGCCAGAGCGCCATGCCGCCCTGCACGAGCAGGACGATGCCAAGGATAATGGTGCCGGGGCAGAGTCCGCGTGAACATGGGCCGCAGGAGCCGCCTTTGGAGCAGGAGGTGGGTTCGGATTTCATGATGGGTGTAAATCAGGTCGAGGGCTTCGTTTTGATCTCGCAGGCTCCGCCGCCGCAGGAGCACCAGCGATCCATGAAGGTGTCCAGCGCGATCTTTCCAGGGCCGAAGGCCAGCACGATGAGCGAGGCGAGCATGAAGAGGAAAGGATCAGCCTTGAGGAACTCCTCTGCATCGCCTGCCTTGAACAGCTTCCCCAGCGCCTCCTGCTCCGTGGTGGCGTAGGCGACAATCATGGTGAAGGCCAGCGGCAGCGCCGAGAGGCGGGACATCAGCCCCGCCATCAGCAGCAAGCCGCCAAAGCATTCCGTGGACGTGGCCAGGATGGCATTGAGCTTCGGCAGCGGGATGTCGATGCTGGCGAAGAACTCCGTCGTCCTGTCCAAATTCATGAGCTTGCCCTTCCCCGTGAGGAAGAACTCCCAGCCCCAGTAAAGTCGGATGATCAGCAGCAGCGGCGTTTGGAGCCAGCCGGAGATGGTGTAAAACTTGGTGTAAAACTTGGTGTGGAAGGCGGTGAGGAAGGCAGGTGGTTTCATGCTCTTCATTGGCCGTCCGGCAAGGCGCGTCATTAACAGAGAAATGGTTTTTATTGAGGTGCCTGTTAAGAGCCGAGAAAAAGCAGCGGCTTATCATGGCCGGACGTTTTTCAGAGAGCGTTCCAGGACCTTCGGATGATCCTTCTAAAGTTGTGCTTGCATTTAGAACCAAACAGTCCAGAATAAACACCATGTCAGCCGGAAGACCACGCGAATTTGATCAGCAGCAGGCTTTGGAAGCCGCGATGCGGGTCTTTTGGACTCGTGGGTATGAGGCCACCTCGCTGGAAGACCTCCTTGCGGAGATGGGGCTGTCGAAGAGCAGCTTCTATCAGGCGTTTGGCAGCAAGGCGGAGCTGTTTCAAAAGTGCCTCGAACACTACCAGGACATGTCTGCACAGATGATGCAGTCCTCGCTGGCGGGTGCGGCCACGGGCTGGGATTTCATCCGCACGACCCTGGAAGGCGTGGCGGACGGCACCGGCAAAAAGATGGGCCGCGCCGGCTGCCTGCTGATGAACACCGCCACGGAGTTCGGCCAGCGAGATGCCGCCGTCATCTCCACCGTCAGCGCCGGTCTCGGCCGGATTCAGGAGGTCTTCAAAGCCGCGCTGGATCGGGCCAAAACGGAGGGCTCGCTGACTGCCGCCGCCGACACACAGAGCCTGGCGCTCTTTCTCGCCACCAACCTCGGTGGTCTGAAGGGCATGGCGCGGGCCGGAGCCGCCCCGCAGGCCATCCGCAGCGTGATCGGCATCGTGCTTGCAGCCCTCAAATGATTTTTTTTGCCTATTTTGGACCATTCGGTCCATTACTCCGGTCATCAGGCCGGTGAACCTCAGAACCAAAACCAAACCAAAGAAACAAACCGTTATGCCACTCGCACAAATCAAAGGAATCAGCGGCCTGCTCAGCCAGCCGCAAAAGGAAGAACTCATCCGCAAGATCACCGACGCCATCGTCTCGGTCGAGGGTGAGGGGCTGCGACCCGTCACCTGGGTGCTGCTCGAAGAAGTCCCCTCCGGTGCCTGGGGTGTCGGCGGCAAGGCGCTCACCACCGATGACGTCCGCGCCCTCGCCACACCCGCCGCCTGCTCCACCTCCTGCAAATGTTAACCACCCAAACTTCAAACCTTCATCCCCCCATTCACATCATGAAAGTCGAACTCATCACTCACGAAACCGCCTCTGAAACCGTCAAGCCGCTGCTTGATCAGGTGAAGCAGACGTATGGCTTTGTGCCGAACACTTATGGCGTCTTTGCCCACTCGCCGCTGGCGGTGGCCGCCTACTTGCAGCTCAACGGCCTCATCAAGGAGCACAGCACGCTCACCCCGCAGGAGCAGCAGGTCGTCATGCTCAGCGTCAGCGTGGAAAACGCCTGCGAATACTGCGTGGCCGCGCACACCGTCGTCGCAGGCATGGTGAAAACACCGCCGGATGCCGTCGCCAGCATCCGTGACAGCAAGCCGCTGGCCGACCCGCGACTCGCCGCGCTTTCCTCTTTCACTCGCAGCCTCGTGAAAAACCGTGGCTGGGTGCCGGAGGCGGAGCAGCAGGCGTTCTTCGCTGCCGGCTTGACCATCGGGCAGGTCTTCGATGTCATCACCATCGTGGGACTGAAGACACTGAGCAATTACGCCAACCATCTCGGCGATCCAAAGGTGGACGACGCCTTCGCCTCCGCCGCATGGAAGCGCCCGCAGGCATGATGAGATGCCACCAAGCGCCCGGAATGGCCGCCCAAGCCGTTCCGGGTGTTTTTTTGTTCTGGTTTTCTCGCCGATGCTTGGCCGTTGGGTCAGCGCCAGTGTGCCAGCCGCTCCGGCGGCACACCGAGCCGGTGGCCGATGAGGATCATCTGATGCCGCAAAAAGGTGCGCAGCATGCCGCCCTGCTGCCAGCGGCGGGCGGAGGTGGGCGCGGATTCGGCGGTGATGCGGATGCGCCCCATGCAATGGAGTCTTTTCACCATGTCCACATCCTCCAGGATCGGCCATTCGCGGAAGCCGCCGAGCGCTTGGAAGATGCTGCGGCGCAGGAACAGGCCCTGGTCGCCATAAGGCATCGCCAGCAGCGAGCCGCGCAGGCGGGTGAGACGCTCGATCACTGAGCCGAACGGGATTTGCTCCCGCAATGCAAAGCGGAACGCACCTGCAGCGATTCCCGATGTGAGTGTCCGCATGATGATCTGCGGATACTCCGGCGGCGGTGTGGTGTCGGCATGAAGGAAGAACACAAACTCGCCGCTCGCAGCCTGCGCGGCGTGATTCATCTGCCTTGCGCGGCCTCTCGGCGAGTGGATGACTCGTGCGCCGTGGCGTTCGGCGATTTGGATCGTGCCATCGGTGCTGTCACCATCGGCGATGAGGATTTCGTGCGGTTTGGCGGCCTGGAGTGCGGGCAGCAGTTCGTCGAGCGCGGCGGCTTCATTCACTGCGGGGATGATGACGCTGAGCGTGCCTCCTTGCGCGAGCGCGGCCTCCGCGTGGGTGATGTCGGCGGGCTCGTCCACATCGTCGAGCGGTTCCAGCAGCGCGGTGGTGAGGCCGTGGCGTTGCGCTTGCTGCAAGGTGGCCTCGGTGACGCCTGCTGTGCTCCATGGGATGTCCTGAAACACGCAGGGCTGCAGATGGCTCATGCCGATGAGTGCGTAACCGCCATCACTGACGGGCTGGAGCACGAGATCATGCGTCGCCAGCCGGTCAAAGGCGGCGCGGAGATGCGTTTCATCGAGCGCGGGGCAGTCGGAGCCGATGATGACGATTTTTTCCGCACCTGCGGCATGGGCGCGGAGCATGGCATGGGTGAGGCGCGTGCCGAGATCACCGGCGGTTTGTTTTTCAAAATCGAGCGGCCCGAGCCACCCTCGCATCTGCTCCGCCGTGCCGCCCTCATGAGCGATGACGAGCCGCGTATCGCTCGCCACGCAGAAGGCCCATGCTCGGCCCACGATCTGTTGCGTCATGCGCCGATGCATGTCCGCAGCCCCCTCCGCACCGAGAGCAGGGATAAGCCGCGTCTTGACTTTGCCGGGCTCCGGCCAGCGCGTGAAAAGGATGAGTGCGCCGCTCATGCGTCCTGGCGCGGCTTGGAAACG
>DAORHS010000231.1:0-6973 GCA_035438165.1 Prosthecobacter sp. | reverse complement strand
CAAAATTGCCGACAGCAAGGTCGCCACGCTCGACGGCCTCGTTTTGAAACCGGTGGCGGACGCGGGAAGCACCGAACTCATCGCCTCCATCGGCGGACAGACCGCGAAAGCGGCTGTGACGGTCAAAGACGGCACCAAGGATCGTGCCATCTCCTTCCGCCTCGACTGCATGCCGGTGTTCATGCGCGGTGGCTGCAACCAAGGTGGCTGCCACGGTGCCGCACGCGGCAAGGACGGCTTCCGCACTTCCCTCTTTGGCATGGACCCAGCCGGTGACTACATCCGCATCACCCGCGAGATGCCGGGCCGCCGCATCAACCTCGCCATCCCGGAAGAAAGCTCTCTCATCGAAAAGGCCGTCGGAGCCGTCCCGCATTCCGGCAACCAGTGCTTCGAGCCGGATTCGGTTTACAACAAAGCTCTGCTTGAATGGATCACCGCAGGCGCACCCGATGACAAACCCGACGTGGCGAAAGTCACCGGCATCGAAGTGTTCCCGAGCCAGATCGTCATGGAGGGCAAAAACGCCACCCAGCAGATCACCGTGCGCGCCACCTACTCCGACGGCACCGACCGCGATGTGACCAACCTCGCCCTGTTCATGTCGAACAACGATCCGACGGCCAGCATCGACAAGAGCGGCCTGGTCACCTCTGGCGATCGTGGCGCGGCCTTCATGCTGGCCCGGTTCGATGTTTACTCCGTCACCAGCCAGGTGCTCGTCATTCCCGGACAGCTCCAGTATGAGCGTCCAAAGCTCGCCGAGGTCAACTACATCGACACCTTGGTCAATGACAACCTCCACAAGCTGCGCATCATCCCCTCCGGTCTTTGCACGGACGAAGAATTCGTCCGCCGCGCCTTCATCGACATCGCGGGCATTTACCCCCAGTCCTCCGAAATGCGCGCCTTCCTGGCCGACACGAACCCGAACAAGCGCTCGGCATTGATCGACAGCCTGCTTGAGCGGAAGGAGTTCACGGAACTGTGGGTGATGAAGTGGGCCGAGCTGCTGCAAATCCGCTCCTCCATCAACAACAACCAGCCGCCCTTCTACAAGAACGCGCTGCTCTACTACAACTGGCTCTCCGAGCGCATCGGCAAAAACGTGCCGATCAACGAGATCGTCGTCGAGCTGCTCTCCGCCACCGGCGGCACGGTCTCCAATCCGGCGGTGAATTTCTACCAGACCGAACTCGACCAGCTCAAGCTCACCGAAAACGTCGCACAGGTCTTCATGGGCATGCGCATTCAGTGCGCCCAGTGCCACAATCACCCCTTTGACCGCTGGACGATGGACGACTACTATGGTTTCAAAGCTTTCTTCTCGCAGATCGGCCGCAAGCAGACTGACGACCCGGCTGAAGTCATCGTTTTCAACAGCAAGGGCGGCGAATCCCGCCACTTCCTCACCCAGGCGGTCATGAAGCCCAAATTCCTCGGCGGCGACACTCCGGAACTCAAACCCGGTGAAGATCGCCGCAAGATCTTGGCCAACTGGATGGCCTCCCCGCGCAATCCTTACTTCGCGCGCAACATCGCCAACATCACCTGGGCGCACTTCAATGGCACCGGCATCGTGGAGCCCGTCGATGACGTGCGCGTCTCCAATCCGCCCTCCAATCCGGAGTTGATGGCCACGCTGGCCACGAAGCTCACCGAGTACAATTACGACATGCGCAAGTTCGTCCGCGACATCTGCAACTCGCAGACCTACCAGCGCAGCACCAAGGTCAACGAAACCAATGCTGGAGACCAGCGCAACTTCTCCCACGCCCAGGTCCGCCGCGTGCGTGCCGAAGTGCTCCTCGACGCCATCTCCCAGATCACCGAGACACCGAACAAGTTCCAGGGGCTGCCGCTGGGCGCCCGTGCCGTGCAGATCGCTGATGGAGCCGTGACGAACTACTTCCTCACCACCTTCGGCCGTGCCAAACGCGAGTCCGTCTGCTCCTGCGAGGTCAAAATGGAGCCCACGCTCTCCCAGGCGCTGCATCTCATGAATGGTGACGCCGTCAATGACCGCATCAAGCAGGGCCGAGTCGTCGCCAAGATGATCCAGGAGAAGAAGAGCGACCGCGAGATCGTGGAAGATCTCTTCCTCCGCGTTTTCGGCCGCATGCCGAAGGACAAGGAATGGGCCTCCGTGCAGCAAGCGATCAGCAGCGACACCGGTGCGCGCCAGTCCGTGCTGGAAGACCTGTTTTGGGCGCTGCTGAACTCGAAGGAGTTCTACTTCAATCATTGATCCCCGAATCTCAAAGGCGGGTGCGTTGAGCCTGGCTCAGCCGCCCGCTTTTTTGTGCCCTGAAATCACCTGATTCCTGGCATCAGCCTTGTGATCGGCTTCGCAAGAACCACCAGCAGCAGACCGGCGATCCCTGTCGTGGCAACGACCTCCATGAAGCGCGCCGGCATCTGCGCCGTGGCATCACCGGTGACCTCCCCCGCCAGCAACCCGGCGAGAATGTTGCCCAGGGCACTTCCGAGAAACCAGATTCCCATCATCTGACCGGTCAGGCGCGGCGGTGAAAGCTTCGTCACAGCACTCAACCCCACGGGGCTGAGAAACAGCTCGCCCAGCGTATGAATCAAAACAACGGTCATCAGCCAGGTCGGCCATACCGGTCCGGTGTTGAGTGAACGATGAGCCGCCCACGCGGCCACGCCAAATCCCAGTGCCATCATGATGAGCGACCACGACACTTTCATGGCCAGTGATGGTGCAAGCTCCCGCCCGGCCAGTTTGACCCACAGCGCAGCCACAAGAGGAGCCAGCCCGATCACCATCAGCGGATTCAACGATTGGAACCAGCCGGCCGGGATTTCCCATCCCATGAACCGCCTCAGCGTGAATCGTTCCGCAAAGATGCTGAAGGAGGACCCCACCTGCTCAAAGCCCGCCCAAAACAAGGCCGAGGCCAGGAACAAAACCAAAATCACCACCAGCCGCTTCTTCTCCTCCGCACTCAATCCGGCAAACACAAACGCCCAGACAAAGAAGGCAGTCGCGATGGCGACGATCACCGACGCGGTCCACTTGGACAGCCATAGAACATCGAGGTGAATTGCGCCCGTGACGCAAAGCACGGTCAGCATCAACACCACCGTCATCGAAACCCCAAGGACCAGCCATTCCCGCCTCAGGTTCTGCCCGGGATGCTCGACGCGGTCTCCGTAGCCTTCGATCTTTCCTCGTGTCAGCCTGAACTGCAGCAGACCAAGAAACATGCCGCCAGCCGCCGCCATGAATCCCCAGCGCCAGCCGATGGACTCCCCCAGGCCGCTGCAAATCAGCGGCCCAAGGAAACCACCCAGATTGATCCCCATGTAAAACAGCGTGAACCCCGCATCCCGGCGTGCCCCACCCTCCGGGTAAAACTGCCCCACGAGCGCACTCATGTTTGACTTCAACAATCCGGAGCCGAGCGCCACGATCAGCAGCCCGATGTAGAACGTTTCAGTCCGATGAATGCCCAGCACCAGATGGCCGATGGCGATGATGATGCCGCCATACCACACCGCCGACTTCGCTCCGAGCAGCCGGTCCCCCACCCATCCGCCCGGCAGCGCCGCCATATAAACAACCGCCGTGTAGAGACCGTAGATCGCCGTGGCGGTCTCGTCGGTGAGTCCCATGCCGCCTTTCTGCACCTGATCCACCATGAACAGCACGAGCAGCGCCCGCATGCCATAGTAGCTCATGCGTTCCCACATCTCGGTGAAGAACAGAGTGTAGATGCCGCGGGGATGCCCGGTGGGTTCAGATGTCATGGCGTGGAAAGTGCGCCATCCAAGACGACATTCTCCAAAACGCCAGTGGTTCCTCAGCCTGCGGCCACCAGCTTCGCCTTGAACTTCACCATCGCGCTTTGAATCAGCGGATCGTTGTAAAAGTCGTCGTCGATTTTGGGCTGGGCGGAAGCTTCCGGCTCCTCGGCTTTGGGTGCCTCCCTTTTCGGTTCGGCTTTGGCCTCCACCTTTGGCGCGGACGCTGGTTTGGCAGCGGGCGCTGGATCGTCCAGCAAGCCAAGTCCTATCTCCGAGAAGGCAGGCGCCTTGAGCGAGGGGTCCAGCACGAACTCGAACTTCATGGCCTGTCCCGTGAGCTCATGCGCCAGGCTCTCAAGGAAACTCATCTGCGCTGGTCGCATCAGACTGTCCCGCGCAAAACTCTCGCTCGTGGGGAATCCCACCTTGATCACATTGCGTGCGATGCCCTGCAGGGAAGCCGCCTGCAGCCATGACACGGCCAGCGGCCGCCGCTCCTGCACCAATCCCACGAACTTTGTCCAAAACTCCGGTTCACTGAGCGACACCTTCACTTCCGGCTCGACCTCCTTGACGGGCGGCGGCGGCTCGACTGCGGGAACTGGAGCAGGACGTTCCTCACGCACCACCACCGGGGCAGGTTTCACCGGCTCCGCCACCTTTGCCACCGGAGCAGGCGCACGTCGCAGCGGGGGCGGAGCGGTCTGCACCCGTGGAGCCTGTTTGGGAAGCCCCGCGCTGCTGCCTGAGTCCAGGGCATCGATCACATCGCTGATGGAAACCTCGTTCAGGTTCTGCACGGCGGCGATCACCCCCAGCTCAAAATGCAGACGCTTGTTGCTGGCCCAGCGCATGCGCGCATCCACATCCGCGAGACCATCGACCACACGCAGCAGTTGCTCCGTGCTCGCCATCTGCGCCTGTGCCGCGACTTCTTCAGCCACCTCCGGGCTCAAATCTTCCGTGGCAGCCTCGGGGTCGGCCTGCTGCACCAGAAGTGTGCGAAAATGCTGGATCAGGTCTCCTAGAAACCGGCCCAGTTCCTTGCCTGCCTCGTTCTGCTCATACACCGCACGCAGAGCGCCCACCGTGTCGCTTTCGAGGATGTGACGCGCCAGTTGCGCGACCGCTTCGCCGGAAGTGAAACCAAACACATCCAGCACGTCCTGCTCGGTGATCGTTCCACCGCAAAAGGCCACGAGCTGGTCGAGCATCGACTGCGCGTCGCGCATCCCGCCCTCCGCTCCTTTGCCGATCGCATAGGCCGCCTTCTCATCCAGGCTCACCTTTTCCAGCTTAGCGATGTGCAGCAGATGCTTCGCGATCACCGCATTGGGAATGCGCCGCAGATCAAAACGCTGGCAGCGGCTGATGATTGTGGGCAGGATCTTGTTCGGCTCCGTCGTGGCAAAGATGAACTTCACGTGCTCAGGCGGCTCTTCGAGCGTCTTCAGCAGCGCATTGAAGGCACCGGTCGTCAGCATGTGAACCTCGTCGATGTAGTAGATTTTATAGCGGCAACGCGAGGGGGCATACTTCACGTTGTCCCGCAGTTCACGCACCTGCTCCACGCCGTTGTTGCTGGCACCGTCGATCTCCAGCACATCCATGCAGCGTCCTTCGGCGATCTCGACGCACAGCTCGTCATTCGGGTCAAAATCAATGCTCGGTCCCTCCTTGCAGCACAGCGCCTTGGCGAAAATACGCGCTGTGGAGGTCTTCCCCGTGCCACGCGGCCCGACAAACAAATAAGCATGCGCCAGCCGCTGCTGAGCGATGGCATTCCTCAACGTCCTCACGACATGATCCTGTCCGAGCACGTCTTCGAAAGTCTGGGGGCGGTATTTGCGGGCAAAAACTTGGTAACTCACGCATTCAGGCTAGCGAACGCGCCCACCTGAGCAAGAGCTTCCACCGCATTCACGGCAACTTTGGACGAGCAAGGGCGGGGAAACGAATCCTCGCGCCATTTTCAATGCGACACGCTCCACGGCATTTCGGTGGAACCCTTGTAGCCGTTGCCGTTGAAACTGCCGCGGAGAGTCCACTCTCCAACCATGCTCGTGGTCTTGCTGGTCTTCCCCGAGGAAGCCGTGGCGGTAATCGTGCCTTTGGCCTGCATTTCAATGGCCCCCGAGGCAAGATCCATCTTGCCAGTGACAGTGGCCGCAAAGTGCCGGGTGGTGCTCACTGTACCCAGGTTTTGTGAGGTGCTTTGCGAGAAGGTGCCGGTCACACGCCCGCCTTTGATGGTGATCTTCAGCGTGGCACCCGTCTTGTCCGGCATCGTGACACGACCGGCGAAGGTTCCTTCCATGGATGTAAACTCCTTGATGACCTCGGCGAGCGCTTTTTCACCGCCATCCTTGAGCGCGCTGAGGCAGCGATTCACAAGATTGTCGTTCACCGGCAGGTTCGCGGCACGCAGGCGGGCGATGACGAGGTCGAGCTGCTTCTGCTCGTCCTCCGTTCCGGCTTTGGCAGTCTGGGCGGTTTGCTTGGTGGCATCCTTGCGCATGTCTGCCTTTTTGCGATCTCGCCAGGTGCGTGTTTTGGTCTCCGGTTCTGCTGCGGCCAGCTTGGCGGCCTTCTTGCCCTCCAGCACCTTGTTGAGCCGTTTGGCCTCGGCATAGTCTCCCTTCAACACGCCGTCAGCGGCGATCTTCGCCCCGACCGGCGATGCACCGTTCTTGATCAGCTTGTCATAGATCTCTTTCGACCGTTCCTCGTTGATGGCCTTTTCGTTGCGGGCGCTTTTCAGTTGGTCGAACAGGCCTTTCCCGGCACCGACACCCTCGCCAATCGCATTGCCCAGATTCGTGCCGCTCTGCTTCGCCGCGTCATAGGTGATCGCTTTCGCACCACCATACAAGCCGCCGAGTACAGCCTTGCCCTTCATGGCGAGATAGGACGACCATGAATCCGGCGACACTTTGCCGTCCTTGATGTCCTTCTGATACTGCTCAAAGGCCTCCTTGCCGGCCTTGCTCCCGATCTCCGCCATCGTGCCGAATCCCAAGCCATGCCAGAAGGTGCGACCGGCCAGTTCAGCCTTCTCCTTGGTCCAGCCAAGAGCACCTGTCGGCTCGCCCTGCTTCTTCGCCTCCATCTCCTCCTTGGCAGTTTTGTAGCCTTCGTAGATGCCGTACGCGCCCAAAGCCAGCCCGGCGCCCTTCATCAGCTTGCCCCCAGAAGTCGTTTT
>DAORHS010000230.1:0-6977 GCA_035438165.1 Prosthecobacter sp. | reverse complement strand
GCGGGTACCTCCGGTCCCCGTTGCACCAGGCTGCTTGTTCCTTATTCACCCCGCCCCTCAATGGCTCGGCGTGTAGAACTTGTATTGGGTGGAGAATCCTTCGACACCGCACTCGCCGGCGAGGCGGACTTCCTTTTCCGCCGCCATCTTTTTCATGGCGGCTTCGCTGAAGAGCACGGTCTGTTTCAGCGTGGACGCCACTTTCTCCACACGAAAAACGAAGTTCACCTCGGGGCCGTGCAGATTGAGCTCGTTCATCGTCGGCACGGTGCCGAGCGCGGCCGCGCCGAAGTGCAGCACGAGGCGGAAGGGCGGATTCGCCGCCAGTTGCGCCTCATACAGTTTCGCCACCGCCTGCCGCACCTGGATTGCCCCGTCTTCGGTGTCGTCCCAGTAGCAGAAGAAGCCGTCGCCGAGGTACTTCGACATGTGGCCGCCGCATTCGTCGATCACCTGGCGGCAGTTCTTGAACCACGTGCCCGTCATGCGCGGATACTGGGAGGGAGACAGCGTCTGCGCGAGCTTGGTGGAGCCGATGATGTCCGCCACCATGAGCCAGCACTGCGCCTGGCGGATCTGGATCATCGTCGAGGCCATCGCCTGCTGGCCGGCGGGATGCATCGCGCTGAGGATCTCCGTGCAGAACTCCAGCTCGTTGCTGGCGATGCGGATGAGGTCGCCGTTATGCAGGCGCACGGATTGCGAGATGCGGCGGCCGTTCACATAGGTCCCGTTCGCGCTGCCGAGATCGACCAGCCAGAACTCGCGCTCCCCCTGCGCCTGGATGATGGCATGGCGGCGCGAGACCTCGTTGTCCGGGAGCGCCACGGTGTTGTCAGGCGCGCGGCCGATGCTGCACGTTCCGTTCATATCATGGCGCTCCCCATGGGGAAGGCGCAGCCAGGACTGGAGGAGAGTGTCGCTCATGACGGGTATTAACGCGCATTCTGGCAAAGGATGTCATTCAAGCCAAGAAGCGTTGTGAAGAAATCGCGTCTTGCCGTCGGTTCGGAGCACGGGAACGCCGGGTGGGAGTGTGGAACAAGGAGTCACTTTCGGATGCATCCACCGATGACGAAGATTTCACCGATTGAAGCCCATCTGCTTAATCTGTGAAATCTGTGGATCAAAGTTCAAGTTAGTCAGGAAATCTGAGAGCATGTTGCCATGACGATTCCCCCTGATGCTGATTTCCACGCCGTCTTTAACGAGGCCGAGGCCGGGCTGTGGTTCGTCATCGCGCTCGTCCTGGCCGTGCGATTGCACATGAAGCGGCCCTGGCGCTGGCTGCTGCCGCTCGCCTTTGCGGTGTTCGGCGTCTCCGATCTCATCGAGGTGCGAACCGGCGCGTGGTGGGATCCGTGGTGGCTGCTCGTCATGAAAGCGGCCTGCGTGCTCGTGTTTCTGCTGGCATTTCGCGAGAGGCGGCGGCAGGAGGGGAAGCATGGCTGACTCCCCCTTCAAGTTTTGCAGCAACTGCGGCGGCAACGACTGGATCGCACACAGCGTACGCGAGTTTCAGTGCGGCCCCTGCGGCCACCGCCACTTCATCACGTCCATCCCCGCCGCCGTCGCGCTCCTTCTCGATGCGCAGGACCGCATCCTCATCATCCGCCGCGCGCACGAGCCCGGCCTCGGCAAACTCGGCCTGCCAGGCGGCGTCATCGAGCCCGAGGAAACCGGCGAGATGGCCGCCGCCCGCGAAACGCAGGAGGAAGTCGGCCTCGCCCTGCCCGCCTCCGCCTTCACCTACCTCGCCTCCCTGAACAACCGCTACCTGTTCCAGGGCTACGAGTGGCCCACGATCGACCTCTGCTACGTCGCGCGTGTGGAGAGCTTCAACGCCGTCGTCATGCAGCCCGCCGAAGTCATGGAAACGCTCGTGTGCGCCCTGGCTGACGTCCCGCTCGCCGACTTCGCCTTTGAATCGAACGCGGAGGCCGTCCGGCGGCTGCGGGCGTCTCTTTGATCGCCGTCAGGTTGTGGACTGGCGGTTCTTGATCCTTGTCTCCATCCTCCGGGAGAAGGCTGAAGAGGAGGACCAAGAACAGGACAAGGATGAGGAGAAATCACAACAGGTGATGCCGCGCAGCCCTTGCCCGCCGAGGCGAGCGGACATGCCTGCTTCAATCGACTGGGACTGTTCCGTCTATGAAGCCCTGTGGAAGAGACGCCTGCAGCGAAAGCCGGATGCGGGAAATCCGCACGTCCGGTTTGACGAGGGGGGGAGGAGGGCGACGGCATCACTGCCGTCCCCTCTCTACTCTACCGTTTCATGGTGTCTGATGGTGCGCTTCGCGCACTTCAGACTCTCATATCACTTGGCTCATGTTTCCGGGAGCATTCCAAGAGCCTTATGCGGGCTTGAATGTTCGCCATGAACCTCATCAGGGGGAGGGACTGATGCGTTTGGCTAAAGCTGCAAAACTTCCGTTGATTCTCGGTGGTCGAAAATACAGCACCGGCTCAAATCCGAATTCAGCGCACCGCCTTCTCCATCACATAATCATCCATGACAAAACCGCTGCCGATGTCGCTGCACACGTCCTCGGTGAAGTGGAATCCGTGGCGAAGGTAGGCGCGGATGGCAGCGGCGTTGCGTTTGTTGACGCGCAGGCGCACGGCCTTGCAGCGCAGATCGCGGGCGCGGTCCTCGGCCCAGCGCAGGGTGAGGCCGCCGAGGCCGTGGCCATGCACCTCGGGCAGGAGGTAGAGCTTGTTGATGAAGAGCACGGGCTCCATGGCGAGCTTTTCAAACGAGATGTAGCCGACCGCGCCGCGCTCCTCGACCTCGACGAGTGCATACCACACGTCCCGTGCCTGCATCTCGTGCGCCATGTTGCCGGGCTGATACCAGATGGAGAGCATGTAGCGGATCTGCGCATCGCTGATGATGCCAGGGTAATACGCGAGCCAGATGGCATGCCCGAGCGTCTGCACGGTGGTCAGTTCCTCCGGGCCGATGCGGCGGATGCGCGCGGGAAGCGGCTGGATGGCATCTTGAATCGTCTTCAACGTCTGCTGCCAGACTTCATGATCGTTCGCAGGCGAGAGCCGCTGCAAGTTGGCGGCGATCTGATCCCGCGTGGGCTTCACGAGCTGCTCCTCGCGGATTTGCTTGGGATCCGCAGGGAACTCGATCTCCGGCAGGATCGTCTTCGCGAGATACCAGCAGGCCCAGGCGCGCCAGGTGCGCAGCTCTTTGTTCGGTTCGACCATGCGTGTGGCCAGATGCTGCCAATGACGGCGCGGATTGCCGATGAACTGGCCCTCCACGCGGTTCTGCATGATCCACACGAGCGCCTGATACGGCAGCGGCCACTTCCCGAGGATCGGCTCGTCGCGCTTCAGCGGCAGCGACAAGGCGCGGTTGATGATGAGGATGCTTTTGGCCGGAAAACCCTCGCGCCAGAGGCTCTGGGCGTAATGCAGCGCCGTTTCATAGAACAACGGCCCACGTTCGTGATTCAGCGCCTCAACGTCTTTGTGATCGTAATGACGATTCTCCTCCGGCAGCAGCGGGCAGGGCGGATTGATCCACTCGCGATGTTTCATGCGATGAAGGTGGGGGTTCGCAGACAGAAACAAGGGGGCAAAAACAATTTATTTCTGCCCTGTTTTTTCTGTCAGCCTGCTTTCTCCTCCCACGCTTTCGCGCGACCCAGCGCACGGTTCCACCCCTGCGTGATTTTGGCGCGTGCGGCAGCCTTCATGGCTGGCTTGAACTTGCGATCCACCTGCCAGTGCTTCGAGATGTCGGCTACGTTCTTCCAGTAGCCGACGGCAAGTCCGGCGAGGCAGGCGGCGCCGAGCGCGGTGGTTTCATACACCTTCGGACGCACGACGGGCACGCCGAGCAGATCGCACTGCATCTGCATGAGGAGATTGTTCAAACTGGCGCCGCCATCGACGCGGAGTTCCTTCAGCTTGATGCCTGCATCGGCCTCCATGGCCTTCAAGATGTCCATGACCTGCAAAGCGATGCCTTCCAGCGCCGCACGTGCGATGTGTGCCGCCGTGGTGCCGCGCGTCATGCCCACAAGCGTGCCGCGCGCATAGGCATCCCAATGCGGAGCGCCCAAACCTGCGAACGCAGGCACGAGATAAACACCGCCCGTGTCTGGAACACGCGCGGCGAGCGCCTCGACCTCAGGCGCGGTCTTGATGATGCCCAAACCATCGCGCAGCCATTGAATCGCCGCGCCGGCGATGAACACGCTGCCTTCCAGCGCGTATTCGGTGCGTCCGCCGATGCGCCAGGCCACGGTGGTGAGCAGTTTGTTCTTCGAGGCGATGGGCTTGGCACCCGTGTTCATCAGCATGAAACAGCCGGTGCCATAGGTGTTCTTCACCATGCCGGGTTTCGTGCAGACCTGACCGAACAAGGCCGCCTGCTGATCCCCCGCGATGCCCGCGACAGGAATGCTGCCGCCGAGCAACGAAGTTTCCCCAAACACACCACTCGAATCCTTCACCTCCGGCAGCATTGAGCGCGGCACGCCGAAGAGTTTGAGCAACTCGTCATCCCAGTCGCCCTTACGGATGTCATAGAGCATCGTGCGCGAGGCGTTGCTGACATCGGTGGCATGCACCTTGCCTCCGGTGAGGTTCCACAGCAGCCAGGTGTCGATGGTTCCAAAGGCCAGTTCGCCCTTCGCGGCGCGGGCTTTGAGGCCCTTCACGTTTTGCAGCATCCACTGCACCTTTGTGGCGGAGAAGTAAGCATCGATCACGAGGCCGGTCTTGCGCTGGATAAGCTTGTCGAGCTTCTGCGCACGCAGTTTGTCGCAGATCGAGGCCGTTCGGCGGTCCTGCCAGACGATGGCGTTGCAGACGGGCTTCCCCGTCTTGCGATCCCACACCACGGCCGTCTCACGCTGGTTCGTGATGCCGATGGCGGCCACGTCCGAGGCCTTCGCGTGCGCCTTGTGCAAAACTTCCGAAGCCACACCGGCCTGCGTGGCCCAGATTTCCTGCGCATCGTGCTCCACCCAGCCCGGTTTCGGGAAAATCTGCCGGAATTCCTTCTGCGCGGTCGCCACGATGCCGCCGTCGTGATTGAAAAGGATGGCCCGTGAACTGGTGGTGCCCTGGTCGAGTGCGAGGATGAATTTCATGGTTAATCGCGATGTTCCCAAGACCCACCGTCTGAGTCAATGCCTTACAATCTGCCGGGCAACATGTAGGTGGCGTTTTTTCGCGAGAATGAATACTCTTGGGCCGAAAGCATCCAAACTCACCACCATGCAAACCATCCCTGAAGCCGCAGCGCCCGCCGCCCCGCGTGCGCGTTCCACGAAAAAGGTCGTTCTCATCACCCTCGCCGTCGTCCTCGGCTGCGCGGGCATCGCCGCCGCCACCGGCGCATTCTGGGTCAAGCACACGTTCTATCCCTCGCCGATCACACCCGTGAGCCTCACCGCCACCGAGCAGGCGGCCTTCGACAGCAAGCTGCAGGTCCTCAACGACCCCGCCGCCGTGCCTGCGGATGAGGCGAACCGCACGCTCATCATCAACGAACGCGAGGTGAACGCCTATCTGGCCGCACAGCAGCTCGGGGAAAACGTGCAGGTGAAGTTCGGCGAGGGGAATGTCTCCGCCGCGATCATCTTCCAGGCTCCGGAGGACTTTCCGATCTTCCCAAATCAAAAGATCCGGCTGCGCTTCACCTTCGGCACCAGCCTTTCCGCAGAGCATAAGCTGTCTCTGAAACTCGACGACCTCAGCCTCGGCGGCATCTCGCTGCCGAACAGTTGGATCGGCGACATCAAAGGCGTCGATCTCGTCGCCGAAAATGTCGAGTCCGATCCTGCCCTGCAGAAATTCCTCGCGGGCATCCAGTCGATGCAGATTCATGACGGCACGCTGCGTCTGGTGCTCAACAAGTAATCGCCTCCTGTCACGAAAAAAGCCGCAGAGGGCGCTCTGCGGCTTTTTTGTTTTCATGGAATCATCCCCTCACTTCTTCGCGCCGGCTTCGGCGAGGATCTTCTTCGCCTCGTCCACGCCGATCTCGCGCACCTGCAGGTTGCGCCAGCGGATTTCACCACCGTGCGTTTGCAGCATGATCGGGCCTTTCGTGGGCAGTGGCTGCGTTTTGTCGGGGTAGTTTTCCAGCGGAGCGCCATCGACGACAAGCTGGTCGTTCAGCCACACCCAGGTGCGCGCACCGATCTGGCGGATGCGGAAGCTGTTCCACTCGCCGAACGGCTTGTCCGCCACCACGAGCGGATCACGGCCGGGCGTATCCGGTGTGTTGTTAAACAGACCGCCGGAGCCGAGATGCGGCCTGCGTGTCGGTTTGGCAGGGTCAAAGACCTGGTTCTTGTCCCAGATTTGCACCTGCGGCGTGGCACGCATGTAGATGCCGCTGTCGGCACCGGCCACCGTCTTGTACTCGATCAAAAACTCGATGTCGCCGAACTCCTCTTCCGTTGTGGCATACGGACCGGTGCCGATGTTGACGAGTTCGCCGTTCTCCACCTTCCAGTGCTCTGCGAACTCCTCGCGCATCTTCTTGAGCGCCTCGTCCTTCTTCGCGCCTTCGAGCTTCATCACCGAATGCGGATTCAGGCCATACCAGCCGGTGAGATCCTTGCCGTTGAAGATCGGACGGAAGCCGGAAGCAGGCGCGGATGGAGCCGGGGCCGATGCAGCAGGCGCGGACGACGCTGCGGGTTTGCCTGCCTTGTCGCAGGAGGTGAGACAAACGGCGAGCGCAAGGCCGCCAAGGGTGAGGATGCTGGGTTTCATGGTCATGGTTGGTTGGATGAAAAAAACAGCCTCACTTCGCTTCTTTGAGCTTCGCGATGAGATACTCGGTCGTGCTCTTATATTTCACGTCCGTCACACCGGGATAATAGACCTCGCAGCCCACACCTTTCTCTTTGCAGTGCTCCTGGAGCTTCACGCCGAAGTTCGCGGTGTGAGTCGGGTCTTTCTGTTCCTGGCCAAGCGCCGGCGGCGAGGTATAGATC
>DAORHS010000229.1:0-6987 GCA_035438165.1 Prosthecobacter sp. | reverse complement strand
CGCTGGAACAATCCACCCGCTTCCGAGAAAAAGCGGCCGCACTGGGTCGCGAAGTCGCGCTGACGATCCGCCCCGGTCAAAAGCACGGCTGGCCCACGATGATCTGGGACGCGCATCTGTTTGCGCAGTGGCTGACCGAGCATCTGAAGTGAATTTCGAACGAGAAAGTCTTGATAGCTTTCCTCCGGGTCTTTCGTGAACATCTGCCATGAAACCCGCCCCCGTTTCCCGCCGTCATTTCATCTCTGCCGCCCTCGCGGGTGGGGCCGCTAGCCAGGCCTCGATTTCCGCTGCTGAGGCCAAAGCCCACCAGTTCAACGAACCTGCGCATGACATTCCGCTCGCCGAGGATGCCGATGTCATCGTGTGCGGCGCCGGACCTGCGGGTGTCACGGCGGCGATCACAGCGGCACGAGCCGGAGCCAAGGTGCGCCTCTTTGAATGGCGCGGCTGTCTCGGCGGTATCTGGACGGCGGGGCTGCTGGGTTACTTCCTCGATTTCAACAAGCCCGGCTTTGCCAAAGAACTGCGCGACAAGCTGGATGCACGCGGTGCGCGGGCGAACTCGACCAGCACGAGCCGTTTTTGCTACGATCCCGAGGCGCTGAAGCTGCTGCTCGAAGAGCTTTGCGTGGAAGCGGGCGTGAAGTTTCAGTATCACACCAAAGTCTCCGCCGCCTTCAAGGAAGGCAACAAGCTCACCACTATCGTCACAGAGTCCAAATCAGGTCGTCAGGCATGGCGCGCGCCCGTTTTCATCGACACGACTGGTGATGGCGATCTCGGCGTGCAAGCGGGTTGCGCGTTTGAGATCGGCATGGCTGCGGACTGCCCCTGCCAGCCGATGTCACTCAATGCGCTGCTCGTCGTGAAGGATGTCGAGGCGCTGCGTGAGTTCGTGCGTTTCGGCCAGTCTAAGCCTGGTGAGAACACCGACAGTGAGAAGAAGAAGCGCATCAAAGATGTGCTCGTCAGCACCGGCCACTTTCCCTCTTATGCCGGGCCGACCATGTGGCACGTCAGCGGCAATCTGATCTTTGCCATGATGAACCACGAATACGGCATCAAACCCTGGGACGCCGCCGAAGTCACCGCCGCCACCGTGCGTGCGCGTGCTGAGATGAACAAGATGGTCAATGGCCTCCGCGCGCTTGGCGGGCCATGGGAAGGCATCCAGATCGTCGCCACCGCCGAGCAGATCGGTGTGCGCGATGGGAGGCGCATCAAGGGGCGCTATGTCGTCGTGCAGGACGATCTCGCCAAAGGCGTGCGGCATGACGACGCCGTCGTGCGCGTGACCTTCGGCATCGACGTGCATGCCCTCAGCTCCGACCACAACAAAAAGCACGCCATCATGCCGAAGCCCATCGACATGAAGCCCTACGACATCCCACTGCGCGCCTTGATCGCTAAAGATGTGGACGGCCTCATGATGGCCGGACGCTGCATCAGCGGCGATTTCATCGCGCACTCCAGCTACCGTGTCACCGGCAATGCCGTGGCGATGGGAGAGGCGGCGGGCGTCACCGCCGCGCTCGCCGCCACGTCGAAGCGCATGCCACATGATGTGCCATGGAACGAGGGGTTGGCGAAGCTGAAGGCGATGGGACAGCGAGTGTAGCTTTGATTGGTAATCGAAGCCAAATGTCCCAAGTCATTCGATTGCCAATCGAATCTACGAAAACTTGTGAAAGCCCTGCTCGCTCTGTTCCTCATCGCCTCTTCAGCCATCGCTGAAGTCTGGCCGTTGGATGCCGTGGATGCTTCCCTCTTGCTTCATGGTCACGCACGCACGCTCACGGGCAGCCTCGTGCTTGATGGCAGCTCCGTCATCGAATTGAAGGACACCTCGAAGCTCAACGGCAGCTTCACTGTCTCCGTGTGGTTCAATCCATATGTGCTGGAGGGCTCGCAGCAGATGATCGTCGGTAAAAACCGCTACTCGCTCGGCGAGCGCCAGTGGGGCATCACCATCGAGCCGGATGGCAAAATGAAGGCGCATCTGCGTCAGGACGGCTGGAGTGAAATCTTATGCGCTGAGCCACTCAAAGGCGGCCATTGGCATCTGGCGACACTGACGGTCGATTCGGGCAAAGCAGCGCTGTTTTTGAATGGCAAGCCCGTGGGCGAGGCGAAGCTCAAGAAGCCTATTCCGGCCACTCAGGCTTCCATCACGCTCGGTGGCATCTTGGATGATGGAAAGAGGCGGCAGCAGTTCCATGGTGCGCTCGATGACATGAGATTCGAGCCTCGCGCGATGAGTGCGGAAGAGATCGCCGCGAGTTATCGCCCCATCACGGCCACCCACGAGCTTCCGAAGCCCAAAACAGCCGATTTCCCGCTCTGGGACGACTCGCAGAAGCTCGGCGAGGCCAAGGACTTGCCTGTGCTCGACGGCGTGAAGTTTCACGTCATCAAAAAGTGGAACAAGGCGACGGATGGTTACACCTTCCTCCACGGCGTCGGCCTCGCCTGGCACAAAGGCAGGCTCTACGCCTCCATCGGCCACAACAAAAGCGCGGAGAACACCGTCAGCGAAGAAGCGCAGTATCGCGTGAGCGAGGATGGCGGGAAAACCTGGAGCGAGCTGCGCGTCATCGACGCGGGCGAGGAGAAAGACCTCGCGATCAGTCATGGCGTCTTCCTTTCACATGCCGGGAAGCTCTGGGCCTTTCACGGAGCCTACTACAACAAGATGGCGCGCATTCACACCCGCGCTTACTCGCTCGACGAAGCCACGGGCCAGTGGGTGAAGCACGGCGTTGTGCTCGAAAACGGCTTCTGGGCGCTGAATCAGCCGGTGAAGATGAGCGACGGCAACTGGATCATGCCCGGCATCAGCGCCGGACCTTACTCGAACAAAGGCACCTTCCCCGCCGCCGTCGCGATCAGCCATGGTGATGACTTCACGAAGTGGAATTTCGTCAGCATCCCCGTTCACGAAGGCCTCAGGATGTGGGGTGAGTCATCCATCGTCGTGGACGGCCCGAACGTCCTCAACATTGCCCGCTACGGAGCCAAACCGCTCGCCTTGATCGCGAGGAGCGCCGACTTCGGCCGCATCTGGACTACCATGGGTGAAAGCAACCTGCCGATGACCACGAGCAAGCCCGCCGCAGGCATGCTGAGCAATGGCCGCCGCTATCTCGTGTGCACGAATGCCGCAAACAACGGCGGCAAACGCTACCCACTCACCATCGCCATCAGCGAGCCCGGCCAAGAGGTCTTCAGCAAAGTCTTCGTCATCCGCCACGCCGAGCAGAGCGGTCCGGGCGAATCGAATCCGAAGGCCTCTCTCAGCTATCCCTGCGCCACCGAGCACGATGGCAAGCTTTACGTCGGTTTCTCCAACAACGGTGGCCGCAAAGGCAACCTCAACAGCGCCGAGATGGCGGTGATCCCGATCGAGAAGCTGAAGTAGATTCGATTGGTAATCGAATCGGTTTGGGACATTCGGCTTCGATTACCAATCGAAGCTACATCGCCGCTAGCGTCGTTGTGAGCAGCTTCCAGAACTTCTGCACAGAGGAGATGCTGCAGCATTCTTTCTCGGAATGCGCCTCGTGGATGTTCGGGCCGAAGGAAATCATGTCGAGGTCGGGATAGGCGATGGAGATGACGCCGCATTCGAGACCGGCGTGGCAGGCGCTGACCTTCACGTCGTGGCCGAAGAGTTCGCGATAGATCGTTTTCATCTTCTCCAGGATGGGCGAATCGGCGCTGGGACTCCAGCCGGGATAGCCTGCGTCTTGGACGACTTTCGCGCCGATCATTTCAAACGGCGCGGCAAAGGCGCGGGCGACATCTGCCTTGCTCGAATCGACCGAACTGCGCTGAAGACCGCTCCATTCGGCGTGGCCGTTGCCGAGCGAGATGAGCGAGAGATTCGATGAAGCCTCGACCAAATCGGGAACGACGGGGCTCATGCGATAAACACCGTTCACCACGGCCTGGAGGGCGAGAACGAAGGGCCTTTGCACATGATCGGCCATCGTCGGGATGTGGCCGTGCTCGGGCTTCACCGGTTGCGTCGTGATGCTCAGATGCGGCTCGATGAGGCGGAACTCCTCGCGGATGCCTTCGACCTCCTTGGCAAAGATTTCATCAAAGCGAGCCTGATCCAGGATGACGATCTGCGCGGTGCATTGGGCCGGAATTGCGTTCCGGGCACTGCCGCCGCGCATCGTGCTGAGCGCGACGATTTTCTCACCACAGGCGTTGAGGATGCGAGCCATGAGCTTGATGGCATTGGCGCGGCCTTCGTGGATTTGCAGGCCAGAATGACCGCCGCGCAGGCCGGTGATGTGTATAGCGATGAAGGGCTCTTCGGAACCGTGCGCCGCCTCGGTGTAGGCGAGGCTCGCGAGCGTATCGACGCCGCCCGCGCAGCCGATGGTGAAGGTGTCATCCTCCTCGGAGTCGAGATTGAGCATCGTTTTGCCCGTGAGCAGGCCGGGTTGCAGCCCGAGCGCTCCGCCCATGCCCTGCTCCTCATCCAACGTGAACAGCGCCTCAATCGGTGGATGCGAGAGGTCTTTGGCAGCAAGCACCGCGAGGATCGCAGCCACGCCGAGGCCGTTGTCAGCGCCGAGCGTGGTGCCGCGCGCCCGCACCCAGTCGCCGTCTGCCCACATGTCGATGCCTTGCTTATCAAAGTCGAATTTCAAGCCGTCCGCCACCTTGTGAACCATGTCGAGATGCGCCTGCATGATGACCGCTGGGCTGCCCTGCCGATCCGGCGTCGCGGGCTTTTGGATGATCACATTGCCAGCGCTGTCGAGCATCGAACTGAGGCCGTGACGCTCCGCAAACTCACGCACAAAGGCCACTACGCGGTCTTCACGCTTGGATGGGCGCGGCACGGCATTGAGGTCGGCGAAACAGTTCCAGAGAGAGTTGGGTTCGAGGGCGCGGATATCGGACATGACTTGTAGCATAGGCTTTCTAGCCTGTGTTCCAACCAAACACATGAAGCACAGGCTAGAAAGCTCATGCTACAATGCCTCATTTTCACCCTCTAATGAAAGCCACCCTCGCCCTCCTTGCATGTCTCGCGCTCACATCGCATTCCATTCATGCCGCAGATGCGCAGGCCGACATCGTCATCTATGGCGGCACTTCGTCAGGCATCGCGGCAGTGCGTGAGGCGGCTTCCGAGGGGCATTCGGTGATCCTTGTCGTGCCGGAGAAGTTTCTCGGTGGCATGATGACGGGTGGCCTCGGTGCTTCTGACAAGGGCGTCTATTGGACCGTCGGCGGACTGGCCCGCAGTTTTTTTGAGGACGTTTACAAACACTACGAGGATCCGAAGACATGGACGCGCGAGACGCGCCCGGAATACCTCCCGAAGCACGGCCTGATCTATCGCGAATCGATGAAGTGTCAGTGGTTCTTCGAGCCTCATGTGGCGCGGCTGATCTTCGAGAAGTGGCTCGCGGACTCCGGGGCGAAAGTCCTGCGCAGCGAACGTCTGAATCGCGGCAAGGGCGGCGTGACAAAGGAAGGCGGTGTCATCCGCAGCATCACGATGGAAAGCGGCCTCGTCATCAGCGGCAGATACTTCATCGACGCCACTTATGAGGGCGATCTCATGGCTGCCGCTGGCGTGGCCTACACGGTGGGGCGCGAGGCCAACGCCACCTACCACGAAACGATGAACGGCATTCAAATCGATGAGACCGGCAGCGCCCACATCAGTCCCTACCTCGTGGAGGGCGAACCGAAGAGCGGCCTCCTGCCCCGCATCGAACCCAAGCCTTACGGTCCGCACGGCGCGGCGGATCATCGCTTTCAAGCCTACAATTTCCGCCTGTGCCTGACCACCGTGCCGGAGAACCGCGTGCCGATCACGAAACCGGCCAACTACAACCCGCTGAACTATGAGCTCATGCTGCGAGACATGCAGCGGAAGAAAAGCCTCACGCCGGGCAAGGGCTACTTCACTCGAGTTCCCATGCCCAATCTGAAGACGGACTCCAACAACGCCGGAACCTTTTCCACCGACTACATCGGAGGCAGTTACGACTGGCCCGAGGCGTCCTATGCCGAGCGTGAACGGCTCCTCGCGGAGCATCGCGGCTATGTGCAGGGGTTCTTTTGGTTCCTGGGAAATGATCCACGTGTTCCCGAAGACTTTCGCAAAGATGTCGCCCGCTGGGGACTGGCCAAAGACGAGTTCACCGACAACGACCACTGGCCCACGCAGCTCTACATCCGCGAGGCGCGGCGCATGGTCGGCGTGCATGTGATGAACGAGAATAACTTCCCTCTGAAGTCCACCGACGCCGAGGGCAAAAAGGTCGCTGCTGCCGCACTTCAACCCGTCGAGGACATCATCGCAGTCGGCTCCTACGCGCTCGATTCCCACAAGGTCGGCATGTTCGTGGATGACAAGGGCGAGCTCGTTTGGGAAGGGCACTTCTTCCGTGGCGTGAAGCCCTACGGCATCAGTTATCGCTCCCTGCTTCCGAAGCCCGAGCAGTGTCAAAACCTGCTCGTCTCCGTCTGCGTCTCCGCCACCCACGTCGCCTATGGTTCCATGCGCATGGAGTCCGTCTATATGGAGATGGGGCAGACCGCCGCCGCTGCCGCCGCGCTGTCTTTGGAAAACAAAACCACCCCTCACACCCTCGCCTACCCCGTCCTCGCCGAGCGACTGAAAGCAGGTCGCGCCGTGCTTGATCCGAACGAACCGAAAGCCAAACCGACTGAAACGAAAGCCGCCTCCGCAGCGGATCAACTCAAAGCCGACCTCCAATGGCTCGCCGAGAAGAAGATCATCGCCAATGCCGACGACTGGATCGGCAAAGACAGCTTCGACGGAGCTGCTGTATCCGCGCTGATTATCAAAGCGGCGAGCCAGTTTCAATCCGCGACCAAGCCCGACGAAGCCCTCGGCATCCTCCAGCGCGAAGGCATCATCAAGAGCCTCGCCTAGAGCCTGTTATTAACTTTTGGGGAAGAGAGAAGACAGCATGAGGGTGGCAA
>DAORHS010000228.1:0-7016 GCA_035438165.1 Prosthecobacter sp. | reverse complement strand
CCTCGCTGCCGATGACGCGGAGTTTCACCTGGAGGATGCCCTTTTCCTCGACCGTCACGCGATTGATCGATCCACCATCGGGAACGATGGCCAGCCCACAGCGCAGACCCAGCGTCTCAAACAAGTGACGCACGCCGTCATCGCCGCCGCGCTCTTCGTCCGATGTGAAGGCGATGCCGAGTGAGATGCCAGGGAACCTGCGGTGCAGATCGCAAAACAGTTCCAGCATGATGGCGCACTGGCCTTTCATATCTCCCGCACCGGGTCCCCATAGGCGTCCATCGTGGATGCTGGATTGATAAACTTCGACGCTGGGATGCTCGATCACATCCAAATGCCCCACCATGAAGATGCCGGGGACTTGCATGCCACTTGGACCTGCGACCATGGAGACAAAACCACGGCTCTCGTATTCGCAAATCTCGATGCCCTGAAGCGTCTCCATCTGACGACGGCAAAGGTCGAAGCAGCGGGCGCGATCCTCCGGCCGACTCTCGGTGCTGGGGATGTGCATGAGCTCACGAGTCAGCGTGACGAGTCGATCCAGGGTGGGTGATGGCATGAGAGTGAATTGGCGAGAGATCGCCGTGGAATGGAGATTGAGACATGGGTACAATACCCACCTGTTGATGGCACGATTTCCGCGCTACCAAGGAACAGCGCACGTTCTCAGGGGATTGTCTTCGGAGTTCTTTCCTACCCCCATGAATTCTGACTACCTTGATCTCACCGTCCGTGTGGGGTGCAACCTCGTTTACGAAACGAATCTCTTCACCCCCATCTCATTTCTACTGAGGCCGCACCGCAACAAGCGATGTCTCGTGCTGCAGGAAAAGAGTCATTACGGCCCCTACCTGCAGCCACATGAGTTTCAAGATTCGCATGGCAATGTGACCTGCCGCACCATGCTTGTGCCGGGTCGCAACGTGATCGACATGGATGCCTATGTGGCTGTTTCATCCCTGCCAGACCACTGGGAGATGAACTATAATTCGCTGCCCGTGAACGAGCTGCCGCAGGACCTGCTGCGCTACACGCTGCCGAGCCGTTACTGCGATTCTGACAAGCTCTTCGACTTCGCCTGGCAGCAGTTTGGCTGGATCGAAAACGGCATGCAGCGCGTGCATGCCATTTGTGACTGGGTGCACCAGAACATTGAATATCGCTACGGTTCCGGCCGGCCTGACATCTCCGCGTCCGAGGTGGTGCAGTGTGGTTACGGCGTGTGCCGTGACTTTGCGCATGTCGTCGTCGCGCTGTGTCGTGCATTTAACATGCCGGCACGTTATGTGACCGGCCACCTGCCTGACATCGCCTACCTGGACTCCGGCAGTCCGATGGATTTTCATGCGTATGGCGAAGTCTATTTGGGCCGGTGGTTCACGATTGATGCGCGCTTCAATGTCCCCCGCATCGGCCGCATCAAACTGGGTCACGGCATGGATGCCGTGGACGGAGCCTTCTCCACGATCTATGGCCCGGCCACCCTCGTGAACTTCATGGTCTGGGCCTATCAGGTCAATCCCAAGGGCATGTCTTTGGGTGATCCCATTGATCTCTCGAAGCGTCTCGACGGCACTGAGCAATTGCGCTTCTCCTAGAATCCCACGCCTGTGAAAATCCACATTCATCATCGGACGAGCTATCATTACTCGTCGCAGGTTTCATTTGGCCCCCATCAGCTCATGATGCGGCCGCGTGAGAGTCATGCGATCAACCTCCAAAAGTGCTCGTTCAGCATTTCCATCCCGCATCAAATGCGCTGGCTCCGCGATCTGCACGAGAACAACATCGGCATCGTGGACTTCACCGAACCTGCGGCGGAACTGGTGATCGAAGGCGAGTTCGTTCTCGATATCTGCGAGGAGAATCCCTTCAACTTCGTCATCGCTCCAGAAGCGGCTGAGTATCCCTTCACGTATGAGCACGAACTCGGCGCGGATCTCTTCTCTCTGAGCCACAACGTGTATGTGCGGGACGTTGAACAGATCGGCGACTGGCTGACCCCCCTGTGGCATCCCGGCAAACGGATGAGCACGCTGGAACTGCTTCAGCAGCTCAACACACACATCTACAGTACGATTCGCTACCGACGGCGGATGGAGAAGGGCGTGCAATCTCCAGCGGAAACCTTGGAGCAGAAATGCGGCTCATGCCGCGACTCCGCCACCCTGTTTGTGGAGACCTGCCGCTTCCTGGGATTGGCTGCCCGGTTCGTCAGTGGCTACATGCACTCTGCGGACATCACAGGCCGCATGTCCATGCACGGCTGGGCGGAGGTTTATCTGCCCGGCGCTGGCTGGATTGGCTTTGATCCCAGCTGGGGCATCCTCGCATCGGCGCTGTATTTTCCGGTGGCCGTCTCACGGCACTCCGAACATGCCCCACCCATTTCTGGCACTTACCTGGGCATTCCCCGCGCTTTCATCAAAACGGAAGTGGACCTGTATGTGAAGCAGGTCAGGGAGTCACTTTAGCGGCGGCAGCTTCGCTGAGTAGTGCACCGCGCGGTGGCGGTTGTCGTCGAAGGCGAAGTGGAGCCATTGGCCGTCTTGGCTGACGAAGCCGTCGGGGTAGTTCATGCGGCCTTTGGGACCATCGACGGACTCGGCCTGTAGCACGCGCTGGTAGGGCCAGGTCTTCATGCCGTCGAAGCTGATCCACAGCGCCATGGGGCTGCGGTGTTTGCCGTTGGGATTGTGCAGGATGGCGACGCGGTCGCCGCCGAGGTTGTAGAGCGTGGTCTTGCTGCCGGGATTCGGAATCTGGGTGACGCTGGCGAATTCGGGCCAGGTTTTGCCGCCGTCTTTCGATTCCGCCTTGTAAAGGAGACCGCCGAGGCCGTCAGCGCGGATGACCATGGTGATGCGGCCGTCGGGGTGCTCGAAGAGATCGTTCTCCGCCCAGCCGAAGTAACGGCTATTCGGCGTCAGGCGGATGTTGCCGTGCTCGGTCCACGTTTTGCCGCCGTCGCTGCTAATGAGCACGCCGTTGCGCGGATTGGTGAAGTCGCGCTCCAGCGGCGGCAGTTTCTTTTGGTCATCGGGGCCGATGTAATGCTGGAACGGGATCATGATGCGGCCGTCTTTGCAGACGATGTGCTTGCGGATGAAGGTGCGCTCCTTGAGGCGACCTGGGACTTCCTGCGGCTTGCTCCATGTCTTAAAGCTGTCGTCACTGGTGAGATACCACGAGCGCCAGTCATTCGCCCAGTGCTTCGAATGCGTGGAGAAAAACAGCGTGCTGCGCTGACCAAGGATCATGAGTTCCGTCGGTCCCTGGCCGATGGTTTTGCCTTCGCGCGGGAAGCCGACATCGAAGGGCTCCAGCGGCGTCCAGGTCTTGCCCATGTCGTGGCTGCGGGTGACGCCGGTGTAGTTCAGCGGGCTCGGTTCGGTGTCGCCACCGGCAAGGATGAAGAGAATCCATGAACCATCGGGCAGTTCGCGCAGCGTGGTGTCGCAGACCATCTTGTTTGGCGTGATGCCGTCGTAGGGGATGCTCTTGAAGTCCTGCTTCGCGTCTTCGAGGGCCTGCGCGGTCCATTTGGGATCGGGCGTGATGGATTTCGGCAAATACGGGGCGTGGGCTTTGTTGACGACCGTCTTCTTCGGAATCCAGACGGGCGCGGCGTTCGTGGCGCGTGGTTTGGTGTGGTCCATCGGAGTTGGCGGAGCCTGGGGACGTGGAGCAAAGTCCGCCTCGGTGAACTTCACGTGCAGGATCTCGGCATCCGTGTGGCGGTTCCAGTCATAAAGGATGTGGATGTCACCATTCGGAGCCTGGAAACCGTCGGGATAGGACACGGAGGCGCGATCATCAATGAGCAGGCCTTTGCCCCAGGTCTTGCCGTCGTCCTCGGAGAGGAACGCCTTCAAGTTCGTGCGGTTCGGCAGCCGCACGTTAAGCGGGCCGTTTTTGACGAGGATGAGCTTGCCGCTAGCGAGGCGGCGGATGAAGAAGCGTGCGCTCGGATTTTGGATCGAACTCGGCTGCGGCTCGCTCCACGTCGCACCTTGGTCGGTCGAGGTGCTTTCACTGATGCCGTCCTTCGTTCGCGCCAGCATCCACAAGCTGCCGTCCTTGCGCTCGACGATCATGTGCTCATCGAAGTCGGTGCGTGGGAAGGCCACGCCGCCGCGACGAGTCCACGTTTTGCCCTGATCCGTCGAAGCGAAGACATTTGCCATGCGGATCACGTCGAGATCCTTGTGCGCTTCTTTGTCCACGCCCGGGCCGTGCATGCGGTCGCGGGTCCAGAGCGAGACGGGCAGCAACCAGTCGCCATTTGCGAGCACGGTGGGCTTGTTCAGCGTGCAACCATCCGCAAAACGCACGGGCGCGGTCCATTTCGGCTCAGCGGCATCAGGATCATCGCAGCGGATGTACCAGTCGCCGCAGCGGCCGTCGAAGTAGCCGAGGCTTTGATCAAAGAAGCACCACAGGCGTCCCAGCGGATCAGTCCACAGATTGCCGACGAGGGCGCGGCGTTCGTAGCGCACGCCGTTGAGTTCGCCATCCTGCGGATCAATGACGACACGCGGCTTCGACCAGCTTTCCCCATCGTCATCGCTGGTGGCGAGCATGAAGAAGCCATTCGGAGAATCGCCATTCCCCACCCACGCGGCCCACAGGCGGCCCTTTGGCGTGCGGTCGAGGCCGATGATCATGTTTCCGGGACGAACCTGATCGGCATACTCCGGGCCGGGCGCGGTGTTGATCAGCGGCGGCGCGAGCGTGAGATCGGCCAGCGTCTTGTCCTGGGCGAAGACGGACAAGACGAGAAGCGGGAGGGTCAGGAGGAGATGTTTCATGAGATGACGTGGACGAAGAACGCGATCCGAGGCCGCGAATGCGATGCGGCATCGTAATTCCTCGTGTTATGCTAACACAAGCCTGATGAACGGGCGTTCAACGCGCCGCCCAGATGCGCACGTCGTCGAAGAGCACGCCCTTGCCGTTCACCGTGAAGTGAAAGCTGCTCTTCGTCTCATGCGCGAGTCCGGGGGACTTCAGGTAGCCGACGGGTTTGCCGTCGAGGCTCACGCGCATCTGATCACCGGCGATCTCGATGGACACTTGATACCACTTCTTCTGCTCCAAAGCGATGCTCGCGGCTGAACCGCGACCAACGAGAAGTTTGTCCGCCTCCGCCTTGCGGGCGGGATCCTTGCGCATCTCGAAGATGTCATTGCGCATGACGCCCTCCTTGTCGTCGCCGAGGCGGAGCTGCTTCGGCGCAAAGGCGACGCGGCAGATGTGCCCTGCGTGGGAGCCCTTGAACTTCTGATCGTCGAAGACGGCATTGAAGCCGGTGGAGCCATCGAGCTGGAAGCGAAACTCGACCACGACATCCTTCATCGGCCGGTAAACACGCCCCACGGCACCGTGATCGTCGCGCGTCTGCACGCCTTTGAGGCTGCCGCCTTCGACCGTGAAGGTCGGGATGACGGTCTTCCATTCACCGAGTTCGGTGCGCTCGAAATCATCGGCGAACAGCGGTTCGCCTTTTTCCGCAATGGGTTGGGAAGGAACGTCGGCCGCGAGGCAGGCGAAGGTGAGAAGAGACAGGATGGGAACGAGCTTCATGAGAGATCAGATGGTGGCTAGCTTGCCGGTGGAGTCGCCGAAGTGGTCTGCGGCCACGCCCATTTCGTTGAGCATGCGCACGTAGAGGTTCGACATGGGCGTGTTGCCACCGAGCTTCACATGACGGCCGGGACTGAAGGAACCACCGGCACGTCCGGCGACAATGACGGGCAGGTCGTCGTGCTTGTGGCGGTTGCCATCCGAGAGGCCGCCACAATAGACGACCATGGAGTTGTCCAGCAGCGTGCCGCCGTCGGAATCCTTGAGGGACTTCATGCGCTCCAGGTAGTAGGCGAGCTGGCGCATGTAGAAGAGGTCGATCTTTTCGATCTTCGCGATCTTCACCGGATCGAGCTGATGGTGCGAGAGCGAGTGATGGCCGTCGGAAACGCCGATGTCCTTGAAGCTGCGATTGCTGCCGTCGTGCGCGAGCAGCAGCGTGGAGATGCGCGTGCTGTCCGTCTGGAAGGCGACGAGTTGCATGTCCATCATCAGACGGATGTGCTGCTCGTAGCTGGAGGGGATGCCGGTCGCGGGTGAGTCAAAACCAGGATCAGGCGGCGGACCGAAGCGCTTCGATGCGTCGATGCGCTGTTCGATTTCGCGCACCCCGGTGAGGTATTCGTCGAGCTTGTTGCGGTCATTGCGGCCGAGCTGCTTGTCGAGCGTCTTCACGTCATCGAGCACAAAGTCGAGGATGGAGCGCTGCTTTTCCTGGCGGGCGAGGTAGGAACGCGCACGCTCCTCTCCCGAGCCCGCGCCGAAGAGACGCTCGAACACCTGGCTGGGCACGGCTTCCGGCGTGGCCGGGCTGGAATCGGTGCGCCAGGAGAGATTGAACTGGTAGGCGCAGGAGTAGCCGGAGTCGCAGGCACCGGACGCACGCACGGAATCGCAGGTGAGCTCCAACGAGCGGAAGCGCGTGGCACCGCCGACTTCGCGTGCGGCGACCTGATCGACGGAGATGCCCACGTGAATGTCGGAGCCGGCCGTTTTGCGCGGACGTGCGCCGGTGAGGATGGTGGAGTTCGCACGGGCGTGATCGCCGCCACCATCCGGGCCGGCCCAGCCGTTGGCCTGCTCGAAACCGGTGAAGATTTGAAGGTCCTTTTTGAACTTCTCGATGGGCGCCATCGTGGGACCGAACTGAAAGTCCGCGCCTTCGCCAATGGGCCGCCATTTGTCGAGAATGACGCCGTTCGGAATGTAGAGGAAGGCCATGCGACGCGGCGCGACGGCCACACGCGCCGGAGCGGCGAGCGACTCCAGCGCCGGAAGCGCGAGGCAGGTGCCGAGGCCGCGCAGGAAGTGGCGGCGATTGGTGGAGGATTGCTGGATCATGGGATTTGGGGGTAAACGATGACAGGAATGCTTTATCGCAGCGCACCGTCGCCACGACGCTTCTGGAACGGGGCGCTGTGGATGAT
>DAORHS010000227.1:0-7022 GCA_035438165.1 Prosthecobacter sp. | reverse complement strand
CGCATAAACAGCGATGGTTTCATTCCAGAACTGGGCGCTGATCGCGTCGTGAATGATCGCCCCCTTGGGCGTCCCCGTGCTGCCCGATGTGTACATGATCATCGAAACATGGTCGGGTCCGGCGTCGGCAGGCGGCAAGGGACGATATTCAGCGGTAGCCCGCAGAGCGCAGCGGATGATCTGAGGGTTGAGACCGGAGTTTCATGGCGTCCGACCCAGATCTGACGCTTCGAACCGCGGTTTGACGGTCCAAACCTGGGTTGGGTGGCGTCCGGCCTCGACCGCATGGCGTCAGACCCGGATCGGACGGAGTTTACCCCGGGCCGCATGGCATGAGATCGGCATCTGGCGGCGTCCGGTCGTGACTGCATCGCGTGTGGCCTGAATCGGACGGCGTCTGCCCCGAACCGCATGGCGTGAGACTCCGACCGGACGGCATCCGGTCATGACCACATCGCGTGCGACCTGAATCGGACGGCGTCTGCCCCGGACCGCATGGCGTGAGACTCCGACCGGGCAGCATCCGGTCGTGACCGCATCGCGTGCGACCGAATCTGAGGACGTCTGCTCGCGACCGCACGGCGTGAGACTCCGACCGGGCGGCACCCGGTCATGACCGCATCCTGTGCGGCCGAATCTGGTCGCATCAGACCCTGACCGCAGGGCTCGCGGCCGTGGGGTCGAGCGCTCCACCCTGGATCTGACGGCGTCAGGAACCGGACAGATCGGCACCGACGGAGGAATTTCACGGGGTGCCTCAAGCAGAAATGGCCGACGCCCGGTTCGCCTGTGGATTTGCACGCACCAGTGAGTGATATCCAACAAAAATGTGGGATATAAGGTTGCTCGCAAACACACGAATCTGTTTAGTGATCCATATTGTTCGCCTAACCTCCCAGCGTCACCCGCACAATGACACTCAACTTTCAGATGCGTAGAGAGGACGTCTTGGCGTTCAGCCGCGAGTATCACGCAGCATCACCCACCTACCAGCGGACTCGGACCAGAGTGCGTTTCATGCTTCCCGTCGTTATGCTCTGTCTTTGGCTGTTCACATTTTCGAGCGGCGGTTTTAGCTGGACTGGCACGATCATTTACCTCGGTGTGGCGGTTCTTTGGTTCTTCCTTTACCCCGCCCGATTTGATCGTCGTGTTGAGCGATACGCCGAGAAGACCATTGATGAGGGATCCTACGGCAAGAGCCTCGGCCCATGTGAACTCACCCTTTCGGAGTCTGGCCTTCACTCGAAGTCTAACACTGGAGAGAGTACTTTCTACTGGTCCTCAGTGGACAGAGTTCTGCTGACTGACTGCTATCTCTTCATCTTCCTTACCGGGCCGATTGGCTATCCGATACCCATTGCAGACGTTGGACAGGATGCCGCCAAGGCCGCTTACGACTACGCACTCAGCCACCGCCCCACGACCACCTGATGATGCAGCCGACATCACATCCACCAACGAAGGCGAACCAAAAAACGGATGCAGGCAACGGCTCGAAGGCTATCTGTCGTATCAGCAACGTTTTGCGCTCGCCGTCGCCTGGTCCGGGACGTTCTCTCAAAAAATGACTCGCTACAAGGCTTTGCTCCACGGTAAGAATTTTCTGATCGATCTCGGTAAAGGGCTTTCGAAGCACGGATTCTACACTCCACGCTACACGAACGCAGAATCTGAGTCCGAAGCCGATCAAGCTTTCATCGACGAATTCAGGGCTTCATCGAAAGCGCAAAACCTCCGAGAGAGCATGATGAACTCATCTGATGATCCTCCAAGAATCACTATCGAAGAGATTTGTCCATGTCCCGATGACGAAGATTTCGAAAGCGGAGTTGCACCAGGATTGGCATTTTACTCGGAAGACGAAGACGCGGCCGAGAAAACTGGAGAGAACAAGGCAGAGTAGGCAAGCCTATCTTCAGACGTTAATTATCCTCCCACTCCTTCACCCAAAACGTCAGCGTCTTCGGTGATTCGTTCTCTTCGCCGATCTCCTTCCACACAAACGTCGCCTGCAGTTCGGGATGCTTCACGTAACCCTGGCTGCGCCAGAAGTCGTCGAGCGGACGATGTCCAATGGGACGCAGCGGATGATCGGCGGGACGGTCCACGGCGCAGAAGGTGCTGAGTTTGAGGCCGAGCGATTGAACGTGGGCTTCACGGCGGACGAAGAATTCTTTGCCGACGCCATGGCCGCGATACTCGGGCAGCAGGATGGATTCGCCGAAGTAGCAGATGGTGGAGAGATCGTAACCGGCCTTCAAGAAGGCCGCCTGAAACTCCGGGCCTTCATCGAGCATCGGCAGACAGGTCGTCGCACCGACGACACGATCATCATCGAAGGCGAGGACAACGAGGCTGCCGGTGGAGCGCAGGTAAACGCGCAGGTACTCGCGTTCATACTCGAGGCTGCCGTCGTAGAGGTAGGGATACTCGCGAAACACGGCGATGCGCAGGGTGCCGAGCGCATCGAGGTGCGGTTCGAGTTCGGGGCCGTGGAAGTTTTGGAGACGGAGCATGGGGAGAAATGACGAAACCAGAATGGCGAATGACGAATGAATTCTCAAATCCCAATGGTGCGCACTCCGCTTTCATTGGAGCTTGATTCGTCCTTCATCATTCTGGTTTCGTCATTTGGCGAAGCCTTCCGCCATCTCGCGAATCCGCCTCCGCATGTTCGCGAGGCCGTTCAGACGCGTCGGAGAGAGCATCTTGGTGAAAGCGCAGGCTTCCCAGATGCTTGGCTCGACGGCGGCGGCTTCGGCGGGGTTGGAGTCGGTGTAGAGTTCGCACAGCAGTGCGGCGAGCCCTTTGACCATCGGAGATTCGGCATCGCAGACGAACCGAGTGCGACCATTGATGATCTTGCCATGCAGCCACACGCGGGAGACGCAGCCGGGGACGAGATTCGCGTCGATCTTGTGCGCTTCGCCGAGTTTCATCGCCGCACCGCGTGACACGACGGCGTTCAGGCGCTCGTGCGGGTCGTGGATGATGTTCAGGTCGTCGATCAACGACTGCTGTTTCTCCGCCAGGGTCATTTGAGCTTGGCGAGGCGGCCCTTGCTCCAGGTCAGGCCGGTCTGAATGGCTTCGTCGTTGGCGATGGCGGCGGCGAGCTTTTCCCAGATGGCCACGGCATTGGAGAATGCGGCCCTGGCCTCGGTCTTGTTCCCGGCCTTTTCCGTGGTGTGGCCGAGCGAGCCGTAAAGCTGCGCGAGCTGGCTGGCCCACATGCGGCGCTCAGGCGTGAGCTTGTCGGACTCCGGCTGCGCCTTGATGAGCGCCTCCAGCGATTCCACCGCCTGCTTCGCGATCGGAATGGCGGCAGAGGTTTTCCCGCTGTCAGCGAGCAGTTCGGCGTACTCGCCGCGCAGCTTGGCCTGAAGGAAGCCGTAGCGCGCGTTGTCCGTTTCGTCGGCGAGGATCTCGTTCACGAGCTCGATGGCATCCTGTTTCTTCTTGGCGGCCTCGCTCGGGCTTCCAGCATCGCGGGCGAGGGAGGCCAGCGCGCCATAATTGCGTGCGAGGAGGTATTTCACCTCGGCCCACTCCGGCAGCAGACGATTCAGCTCCAGCAGGATGGGCACGCCCTGGTTGTGCGCCTCCTTCGCGTCCACACCGCTGAAGTGACGGCCGATCAGCTCCGCCAGCTCGGTGTAGGCCTCGGCCAGGAGCAGGGCCTGGTCCTGATTGCGCGGACTGCTGCCGAGCACGAGCTCGCCCATGTCCTTCACGGAATCGATGAGGGTGTTCAGCGCGTCCTCGACCTTGCCCGCATCGCGCTGGCTGATGCCCTTGGCAAACTTGGCGCGGGCGAGGATGAATTTTTCATCGTTGATGAGATCGTGGCCGATGAGCTTCGGATCGAGAATCATCGGCACGCGAGCCAGCGCCTGCTCGGAATCCGCCACATCACCATTGCGCAGCGTGCGCAGACCGTACTCGAGCCAGGCACGCGCGCACTCGTTGCGTGCGAGCCGGTTTTTCGGATCCGCCGCCAGACCTTTGTCGAGATTCACCGTGGCCTCCTTGAGAAGCTCCAGCGACTCCGCATGGCGTCCCTCATGCCCGCGAATGTCGGAAAGCAGCAGGCTGTAACGGCCCAGCCACTGCTGATAGAGCGCGATCTGTGATTCCTCTCCGGCACCTTTGCTGATGAGTTCGGCGGCCTGCTCGCGGGCCTTGGTCAGATAGGTCACCGCCTGGACGGTGTCGCGCAGCTTGAGGTGAAGCTGGCCGATGTTGCCATACGCACGCAGCCGTTCGACGCCCAGCGCCGGCGACTGCTCCAGCACGGGCAGGCCGCGCATGCAGTAGGCCAGTGCGTCGCGGAGCTGCTCCTTTTGAAAGCCCGCCTCCATCTCGTTGCCGGTGGGCGTCTGCAGCAGTTGCGTGAGGAACTGGTCCACGGCGTTCTGCGAGTTCTGCAGATTCTGATCCGCCACGGCCTTCGCGGCGCGCGCGGTGTCGCGCTCGTTCATCACCGTGGTGTTGAGGTTCTTCTGCGCGTCGAGCTCGATCTTGTGATTCGAGGCGAGATTGTCGATGGTCTTCTCGGCCCTCTGCGCCCGGCGCAGGGTGACAAAGGCGTAGATGAAGCAGAGCACAAAGATGGTCAGCAGCGAGATGGCCGCCGTCTGCAGCGTGAGCACCTTCTTCGCCTGCTTCTGACGCTCGCGCACCGTCTGATCACGCGCTTCTTCGAGCAGGTAGTCGCTTTCGAGCACCTCAAACTCGCGCACGACTTCGCGCATGTCCGCCCAGCGTGCGGCGGGGTTCAGATCCAGGGCGCGCTCGATGATGTTATGACGGCGCTCCTCCCACTTCGACTGCGCCGGATGCGGCCAGACGATCTTCGGCTGCATCTTCACGGCGCTGAGCAGCGCATTGCTGTCGATCTGCACCGCGAGCCCGGACGCCGCCTGCTGCCGGGCGCGCTCGACCTCGCTGTCCCACATCTCCGCGCCGCGTGGCAGCATGCCGTTGAGAAGGCGATACGCCAGCACGCCAAAGCTGTACACATCCCAGGAGGGGCCGTAACCCGCGAAGACGCCATCCGGATTCTCCGCCTGCTCCGGGCAGAGATGCACGAAATGGTCCGTGAGTTCGAGATGATGAATGCCGCCGACCCAGCCCTGGGCGATGTCACTGAGGCGGATCGAGGACTCCGCGTCATCCTCCAGCAGGATGTTCGACGGCCGCAGATTGCCATGCGGGATGCCGTGCTTGTGCAGCCAGGCCAGCGCATCCGCGACCTCATAAATGTGGCGCCAGGCCTGCTCCGGGGGCAGGCCATTGCAGGCGGACTCCAGCGTCGGCGTCTGCCATTGGCGGCGGCCATGGCTGTCCTTCGTCATCACCCCGACGAGCGGCATCACGCAAAAGTAGGGTGTTTTGTCGAAGCTGTAGCTCTCCACCGGCAGCACGCCGCGATGGTGTGGCATCTGCTGCAGGGCACGGAAGGCGGTGGCCAGCGCCTTGCGGTTGATCGCCATCGAACTGAACACCTTCACCGCACAGGCCTTGCCGTTGGCGGACACCGCCCGATACACAGCCCCGCATCGCCCGCTGCCGACCAGGTCCTGCAATTCATGTCCGGCGATTTCTGGCAGACTCATGCGTGCTTCAGTTGTCTCTAGGGGAGGATGGTTGACCCCGGATGGCACGAAAACTGGGCCGAAGCGCCACCAAGGGTGCGTACGATGGGGGCGGAATGAGAAATCTCAAATCTCAAATGCCGCTTTGCAAAAATCGCGTGCCACAATACCCAGCACCGCCATGCTGAATGCACGCCGCATGAAAAACCCCAAGCCCGACCACCGCCATGAGATCGAAGCGATCTATGCCGAGCTGGAGCGGCGCCCCCTGCCCCGCCAGTGCGAGATGCGCACCGGCTGCTGCCATTTCCGGATCGCAGGCCACACGCCCCTGCTCACCAAGGGCGAGGCCCTCCATGCAGCCCAGGGCGTCCGCGCCAGCGGACGCAAGGCACTCAAACCCCACCCCGACGGCGCCTGTCCGCTACTCGGCCGTGACGGCCGCTGCACCATCTACGCGCACCGCCCCTTCGGCTGCCGCACCCACTTCTGCACCGAGGCCGGCGGCATGTATCCGCGCAAACACGTCGCCGATCTGATCCAGCGTCTCGAGGCGCTCGATGAACGCCTCGGCGGCCATGGTTCACGCCCGCTGGAGGCCGCCGTCAGCTCGGCGCTGGCCGAAATGTAGGATCAGGGCGCGGCGCAGTCGCGTGCCAGCTTCTGACTGGCTTCGGACAGCTTCGCCAGCGGCACCGAGGCCTCGGCACCATTCGCAGGCAGCCGCAGCACGACGTTTTCGCCTTCCAGACGCACGAAACCCGCCTTGATCGTTTTGCCCTCGGCATTCGTCCAGCTCATGATCGGAGGCAGCACTTTTTTGGCCGGCACCGCGGTCATCTTCGGCGCATCCTTGTCAAAACTCGCCCCCTCCGAGATCCATTCCGTGATTTTTTTGATGTCGCTGGTCGAAAGCTGGTCGTCCGGCGGCATGTGGCGTTCGTGATTCGCGTTCACGATGACCTCCAGGAAGTGGCTTTCCGCCGGCTTCCCAGGCCGGATCTGCGCCACGTCGTTGTCAGCGATGTCCAGCTTGAAGGTCTCCAGCACGTCAAACACGAAGCCGCCCTTCCGCTTTTTATTCTTCTCGCTGTGGCACTCGTAGCAGTTCTTTTCCAGAATCGGCTGAATGTCCTTCTGGAAGTCGGCGGCACCCGCCGTGATGGCACAAAGGAACGAAATGAGCAGGGGATGACGAGGCAGGACCATGGATGCGCGTTTGGGGTCAGCAAGAACGTGCCACCCCGCTTTTCCTTAGCCAGCAACTTCTTCCCGTGGCATGAACGTCCCATGCCCGAGCACCGCACCGTCACCGCCGCCGCCGAACTCCTGCCCTTTCTCTTTGAGAACTGGCCCGACATGAAGCGCACCCGCATCAAGCAGTGGCTCAAATTCGGCAGCGTCCGCGTGAACGACCACGCCG
>DAORHS010000226.1:0-7025 GCA_035438165.1 Prosthecobacter sp. | reverse complement strand
GGCTGTTGTTTGACCCCTATTTGTCAGATTCGCTGACCCGGAAGTATGTGGATATCGACAAACCCCATGTGCGGATGGGCGAGCGCTGCGTCGATCCTGCCAGGCTGACAGGCATCACCCGAGTGACGGCGAGTCACGTGCACACCGATCACCTGGATGGTGAAACGCTACAGCCGCTGGCTGCTGCCAATCCGGGTTTCCGCCTTTATCTGCCGCCTCCGATCATTCCAGAAGCAAAAAAGCGACTGGGGGATGCCGACGTCATCTTCTGTGGCACCGGGGATCACAACAGGCACGCCGAGGGAGACTGGGAACTGAGCGGCGTGATCGCCAGACACAATGAGGTGCTGCGGGATGAGCACGGCTACTGCCATTACACAGGTTTCATCGTGAAGTGCGGACCGTTCACGATCTATCACAGTGGAGACACGCTCTGGCACGATGACATCGTGAAGGCGACGCGTGAGCAGCGCTGTGACCTGATGCTGCTGCCGATCAATGGCCACAAACCCGAACGTCGTGTGGCTGGAAATTTGAATGGCACGGAGGCCGCCGCGCTGGCGAAGGCCGGCGGAGCAGGGCTCGTGGTGCCGTGCCATTACGACATGTTCGAATTCAACACGGAGACCCCGGACGAATTTGCGGGGACTTGTGAACGGCTTCGGCAGCCTTTTCAGGTGATGCGCTGCGGGGGACGGCTGGAATTGAAAGCCGGCGGTGCCGCTCACCTCGCGATGCCCTGACCACTGGCGGTCCAGGCATTGAAGCCACCTTTGAGAAGCAGGATGTTCTTGAAGCCAAGTTTGTGCATCTCCACGGCGATGAGTTTGGCACGCCCGCCGATGGCATCGTAAACGATGCAGGGCTTGGTTTTGTCGAGCTTGGCGAGTGCATCGAGACTCTTTGGTCCGTGAAAATAATCAATCGGCAGCGAATTGAGGATGTAGCCGCGTGACCGCCGTTCTTCCTCGGTGCGGACATCGATGATCAACGTATCAAGGTGATCCACGAGATGGCGCTCGACCAGATCAGGCGCGATTTCATGAATCTCCGAGGGCAGAACGACCGCAGGAGGGGTGGTTTCAGCCCGGGCAGTGTATGGGCAGAGCACGGTAAGCAGAATGACGGGAAGAAAATAAAATCTCATGGCAGGAAGGAGGAGAGGGGGCTGAGGTGGACCCCGGCGTTCGGCCAGGATTGCGAGACATTAAGCGATAGCAGTCATGTCTGGGGCGGGATTGGTTTCGTTCTGGGAGTGCGGCTGCGCAAGGGCTTTGCCCCGCGTGGGAATCGAAAAACTGTCAGCGTGCGCGGCCATGGCTGTTTTAGAAACGTCCTTCCTTCAAATCAAGCAGGGCACCGCCCAGATGCGCGGTGACATCGCCCGCGCAGACGGATTCCACGGCGATGTGTTGGTCCACGGCGCAGATTTCCGCCGCCCGACCACACAACCAGGCGCCCAGGCCGGCGCTGCGGTGCAGCGAAATGCCTCGCGCGGCCAGTGCCGCGCAGACGCCGGACAGAACATCGCCCATGCCGCCGCTGGCCATGCCGGGATGGCCGGTCGTGTTGAACAGCGTCGGCTGGCCATGAGTGGCGATGACGGTGCGCGCGCCTTTGAGCAGCAGCGTGCGTCCCGGAGCCGTCTCGGTCAGCGCTTCCACGACTTTCGGCCGGCTCAAACCATGCCAGCCGGGGAAATTGCGCAGCAGGCGGTCCAGTTCGCCGGGGTGCGGGGTCATGAGACGCGGGAGCTTGCCGAGTTTATCCAGCACTTCGGGATGCTGTGCCAGCATGGTCAGAGCGTCTGCGTCCACGATGGCCGGCGTCTTCGCCTGCCGCAGGACTTCGAGGATCTCCTTCTCATGATCAAGCCCCAGTCCGGGGCCGATGGCGAGGGCGTCGAATCGCATTTCCAGAACATCGCGATAGTCGTCCACCGGCTTCACCATCACCTCGGCGGGCATGCGCACGGCCATGAGCGGGTACATGTCTTCCTTCACCAGCAGCGTGACGAGCCCCGCTCCGGCACGCAGCGCCCCGCGGCAGGCGAGTTCTGCCGCTCCGAGAAATCCCCGTGATCCGGCCATGATGCCGACACGTCCGGCATCGCCCTTGTGCATCTCATTGGCCCGGCGTGGCAGCCAGGAACGCAGCAGGGCGGGTGTGAGCGCCTGCACCGAAGAATCTCCTTCACAGTCCGACAACTCACGCAGCGCGACGAGGGCGATGCGCCCCACAAAATGATCCGCCTCATCTTCGAGCAGCCCGCGTTTGATCTGCGCCACCACGGCGGTTACATCGGCCTCCACGGCGTCTTCACAAGCGCGGCCGTTGTCGCCGTCGAGCCCGGAGGGAATGTCCATCGCGATCGTCAGCGCATGCCGCTGAGTGCGCAGGGTGTTCATCTCGCGGGCCAGCGCCTGCAGTTCCGGCTTCATCGGCCCCTGCGCACCAATGCCCAGCAGGCCGTCGAGGCTCACGAGCGGTCCCGGTTCAAAGTCGAACATGGTGGCATCTTCAATGATGCGCACATGGCTGCGGAGCAGCGCCAGATGCTTGCGCGGCAGCTCCTTCATCGCCGCAGGCTCGCAGCACAACCGGGCGTAGATCTTCCATCCGTCCGCGGCGAGTTCACGAGCTGCCACGAGCGCGTCGCCTGCGTTGTTCCCTTTGCCGAGAAACAGCACCAGCGAACCGGGGCGTGGCGCAAACTGCCTCACCACGTTGGCGATGCCGCATCCTGCTTCATCCATGAGCGTCGCCGCACTCACGCCGCGGGCAAACGCGGCCTCCTCGCATTGCTGCATCTGACGGCAGGTGACGATCATGGTCGTTCCGCTGCATGCAGCAGCAGCGCTTTGAGTTCGTGGGCCGATTGCACGGTTTCCTGCGGTGTGGAAGTCGCAGGACGTGAAACGACGCGGGTTCCTTTGGCTGCGGTGTCCAGCGCTTTGGTAAGACGCGCCATTTGATTGATGTCAGGAGCGCCAAGAACGAAGAGATGCATGAGCCGTTCGTCATCGCGGCGAAGGGCCTCCTTCATCTGTGTGAGCGCTTCGGCGGAGTTCGGAATCACGGCAAAGCGCAGCCCGCGCACCACCGATTCCCCGGTGACCTCATGAGCGATGCTCAGCAGTTCAGCGACGGCATTGGATGTTCGGATCAGTCGCGTCGGATCTCCGTCGTAAAGCGCCAGCGCCATCACGACCTCGCGCGGACGTGTTTTTCCCGTGAGCTCGGCGTCGATGTTGGATGCGGTGTCATCGAAACGCGTCCGACGCACCGTGTAGCCCATGTTTTCCGCGCCCATGGTCGATTCGAGGTAGCCGGGGATGCTCAGATCACGGTCGGTCTTGCTCAAAGCCTCACGGACGATGTCCGCATGCCGCTGGATGCCCTCAAGGCTGATCGTGCGCCGCAGCGCCAGCGCATACTTGAACGAGCGGTCCGCCGCCTGATCTTTTTTGTACTGCCAGATGCCAAACGAGGCGATGCCCAGAAGGATCGTGCCGATTGGCAGCATGACGAGCGCGAAACGAATCCAGCGTCCAGGATCGGCGGCAGTTGGCGGGGCATCAGTCATGGCGTTCAAGAAGCATCGCTTTGACTCAGGGACAAGCGCGTAACTTCCCGTTCTGCATCAAGGAGCCAACTGTGCCAGCAACCCGGCCACGGAACGCGTTTGCCCCGGCAGGATCAAGTCAGGCCGGATGTCGGCCAGCGGTTGCAGCACGAAGCGGCGCAGATGGAGGCGAGGGTGCGGCAGGATGAGAACGGGATCATCGCTCACGAGGTCGTCCGCATAGAGCAGGTCGAGATCGAGCGTGCGCGGTGAATGGCGTTCCCGCTGCTCGGGGCGCCCCAGGGCGGATTCGACGGCCTTGAGGTGCGCATGCAGATCGTGCGGCAGGCAGTCGGCTTCGACTTCGATCACCGTATTCAAAAACGCCTGCGTGCCCGGAACACAATCGACCGGCTCTGTTTCATAGACCGGTGCGCTGGCGCTCAACTTCACGCCAGGCACACGTTCAAGCAGCAGCTTGATGCCGCGCTGGATGTTTTCAGCGCGATCACCGAGATTCGAGCCGAGGGCGATACCGAAGGTCATGGTTTGCAGTTGTTGACGGTGGTTGGCGATTGTTTGCAGTGGTTTGGAAACAATCGCAAACTACGGCAAACCACAGCCAACCACTTCAAACTCATCCCTTCAATCCCAGCACATCCTGCATGTCATACAGGCCCGCCGGTTTGCCCACGAGCCAGCGGGCGGCGCGGACGGAGCCGTTGGCGAAGGTGTCGCGGCTGCTGGCCTTGTGGGTGAGTTCAACGCGTTCGCCGACGTTGGCGAAGATGACGGTGTGATCGCCGACGACATCACCGCCACGGATGGCATGGACGCCGATTTCCTTCGGTGTGCGGGCACCGACATCACCGAAGCGGCCGTGGCGGCAGTCCTTGTCGTATTCGAGGCCGCGCACATCGGCGAGGATCTCGACGAGCGTGCGGGCGGTGCCGCTGGGGGAGTCCTTCTTCATGCGGTGATGCATTTCGATGACTTCGAGGTCGAACTCGGGGCCGAGGAGCTCGGTGGCCTTGCGGGTGAGCCAGAAGAGCGTGTTCACGCCGACGCTGTAATTGGAAGCGAAGACGATGGGCAAGGTCTTTGAGGCTTCACGGATGGCGGCGAGCTGCTCGTTCGTGTGACCGGTGGTGCCGATGATCATGCTTTTGTTCTGCTTGAGGCATTCACCGAGCAGTTCGTCGCAGAAGTGGTGCGAGGTGAAGTCGATCACCGTGTCGGCCTTGGCGAGGGCAGGGGACAGGGCGTCGCCCATGTCGATGGTGGAGGCGACGGTGACGTTTTGGGATTCGGCGGCACGGAGGATGGCCTGGCCCATGCGGCCTTTGCAGCCGGTGATGAGGAGTTTGAGGTCGGACATGATGAGCTGGCTGATAAACGGGACGCCGGAATTATGCAAGAGGTGGCTGGACGCTGTGAAGCGGGTCGTGCAGGAGGATCTCGTCGAAGGTGTCGTTCGGGGAACGCTCCGCAGGCGGCCAGAACCGGCCGGCCCGGATGCGCTGCACGGCTTCGGCGGCGCAATCGAGGGCGGAAGCGATCAGCGCTTCATCAAAACCGTTCCATTCGAGAATGGCGGTGTCCTGGATGCTCTTCGGCAATGTGAAATAGGCCGCGCGGCTCACGTTCTGGCCGCGCTGCTGCATCGCGGCGGCGTAGAGAGGCAGTTGCAAGTCCAGCCACAGGCCGCGTTTGCCCTCGGGCAGGTCAAAGCACCGCCACTCGTCCGCTTCGGTGAGCTTGGTGCGGGAGGTGATGACTTTGAAATGGGACTCATGCGGCTGGCGCGGTTTGTCGGACGTTTTGAAATCGACGATGCGCAGCGTGCCGTCGGCATGGCACTCGACGCGGTCGATGCGGCCCGACAAACGAGCTTCGGCGATGAGGAACGGTTTCGCATCGTCCTTGCTGCCGATTTGCAGCTCCGCGTCGATGCATTGCCAGCCCTGCTGGCGGTTGGTGGCCTCAATCGTCGCAGCGTGTCGCAGTCGCTGCAAAATGCTCTCCAATTGCAGCGTGATGAGCGGTGCGGGGCGCTGGCCGTAGTGCGCGTACACGTAGTCGCGGGCGGCGGCTTCGAGGCAGTCGGCGATCTTGGCGGGATGCGTGCTGTCGCGCATGTCCGGATCCTGAAACAGCCGGTGGAAGGCGTGATGGATGATCTGGCCGAACTCCGCCGCGTCGAGTTCGCGCTTGCCGGTCTCGACGGCGTTCATGCCCTTGCCGTGGGTGAGGTAGAAGCGAAAAGGGCAGTTCAAATACTCGCGCAGGCGCGAGGGCGAGATGGATTCGAGCGGCTTGGTGATCCAGTCCGGCTTCAACGGCCACGCGAGCGAGCGCGGGGGTTCGGATTCGATCTGCTGGTCTTCCTCCTTCGGAAACAGATGCACCACGCGCTGAGGCAGGGTTTTGTCATCGCACAGAAACAAGAGGCGAGAGGGGCGCAGCGCGTCACCGTCCTCGCTCCACTGACCGCAGAGCAGCCGCAGGCGTCCGCGTTCACCGAGACGCTGATGCGAGAGGGCGGCAAGGATGAAGGCATCACGAGCGAAGCGGGTGTTTTGACACGGGAGATTCAGGGCCTCACGCAAACCATCCGGCAAGAAGGGATGACTGATGAAGATGCCGGGCACATGCTCCTCATTCAGGCCGGAGACGATGAGGTTGGGCGATCGTTCCCAAAGCAGTTCGAGCCAGCCCTGCAGCACGAGATCGATCTCGCCACGCGGTTCGGCGAGCCGGCTCTGCGAGAGGCATTCGAGCGAGAGCGTGAAGGAATCCTCCGCCTTGGGCTTCAAACCGAAACGGCGGGCCTCCAGTTCGAGTTCTTCGGCGATGCGCAGCCACTCGGCGGCCAGTTCGGTGCGTTCGCGATGGCCGGGTGCTTCGGGATTGAAGGTGCGCTCGCCAAGCAGTTTGAGGATCAGTGTGCGCGCAGCTTTGGCCAAGGAGAGTCGGCGCAGCGAGTTCAAGAGTTCGAGCGTGTTCTCAATAGCAGGCTGCAACGCGGGGTAGTCCGCAAGAGGAAGCTCCAGCGCGTGTGGAAGAGTGACAGGAAGATGGCTGCTCGCGAAATCATCGGTCTCGCGCAGCAGGGCGGCGGTGCTTTCGTTGGCGGGTATGATGGCGCTGCGAAACTCCTCGATGCGCAGCAGCGCGGCGAAGGCCTTCCACGATCCCGTGCCGAGCAGCACGCGGAAGCAGTCGAGCACATGCCAGAGGCCTTCGCGCTGCACGGGAATGCCGCCGGGCTCGAAGCTGCGCGCGTCTTCGAGTGTGAGCTTTTCGAGAATCAGGCTGCCGACCTCGGCATCGCACACGCCGAGGGCGGTGCGTCCATTCGGAACGAGTTCGCGCATGAGATCGAGCGTTTTCGCCGCCTGGGTGGAAGGATCACGCGTGACGTGGATCTGCTCGTTCTGGATGGGCAGGCTGCTGCCTG
>DAORHS010000225.1:0-7044 GCA_035438165.1 Prosthecobacter sp. | reverse complement strand
GAAGCCTTCCGGCGGTGTGTTGTCCGCAGCGCCGGCGAGCGTGGCCGCCGCGAGCATCCAGGTCAGAGTAAGTGTGTGTTTCATGGTTGAGAGAGGACACAGGAGTCGCCCGCCATCAGCGGCATCTTTCATCCATCAGGCCGAACCTGACTTTCCGCTCGACACCTGCGGTGAAAGCGAGACGGTTGCTCCACATGAAACCGTTCGTTTGTGCGCTCATTCTCTGCTTCGGTCAAATCTCCGTTCATGCACAGGCCACCGCCGCCGAAGAGGCCGTGGCCGGCGCCAAAGCGCTGGTGCAGCGCCTTTTCTCCCAGGACATCAGCGAGGCGGAACTGCAGGAACTGGCCAAGGAAGCCAACAAGGCAGGCGTGCCGCGCCAGCAGACCATCGAAGCAAAGCTCGTCTGGGGCCTCCGGCATCAGGACACAAAATTCCTCTCCACGATTCTTCCCGAGGTCGAAATTCTCGCCACGTCATTCGATCCCACCAGCGCAGCGGCCATGCCGAACGCGGAAGCCGTCAAGGCCTTCGCCGCCTACATCAAGGCCCTGATCGCCGCCGAAGCGAAGGACGCCGCCGGCTTCAAACAAAACGTCCTCGAAGCCATCTGGCTCAATCCGCAGCAGGCGGCGGTGTTCACCCAGGCAATCGAGAAATTTCACATCGACACCAAGATGGCGAACCTGGTGGTGGATCTCCGGATTCCAGTGACCACCTCCATGGGCGAGGCCACCACGTTGAAGGACCAGTTGGGCGGCAAAAAAGCGCTGTTGATCGACTTCTGGGCCTCCTGGTGCGGCCCATGCATGCAGCTCATGCCCTCGCTGAAAAAGAAAGCGTCGGCCCTTGCCGCTCATGGCATCGTGGTCGTCGCGATGAACAAGGATGACGAAAACGCCGAGGGCGTCGCTGAACGCATCCGCAAGGAGCTGGACGCCAGCCTCCCCTGGCTCGTCGAGCCGGCCGAACGCCCGTACACCAGCGCGCTGGAAATCACCACCATGCCCCGCATGATCTTGGTCACCCCCGCGGGCAAAATCCTGTTCAACGGTCATCCCGAAGACCCTGATCTGTGGGCCGCGCTCAAGAAGATTGATCCCGCCATCGAAGCTCCGGCGCATTGAGCCCCCACGGAAGTCAGGCTTCCAGCCTGACAGCGGACAGAGGCGTCCCGCCTTTGTTCGGATCAAAGGCGAGACGCCTCGGTCCATCGACAGGCCGGAGGCCCATCCTCCACACATCACTGCAAGTAGAAGAACTCATTCGAGTTCAGCAGCGCGTGGCAGAGATCGGTGAGGGCTTCGCGGGCGGGATCAAGTGCTCCGCTGGCTTTCGACGGCGCGGCGCTGGATTCCCAGCTCCAGCGGGATTCTTTCGGCGCCTTCAGCATGGCGGCAGCCTGATCAGCCGAAATGTCGGCGATGCACGTGGGATCACTGTTCACAGCCCAGGTCATGAGTTTGCCGGCATCCAGCATGCCGTCACGCAGCGCCACGCGGGCGATCGCTCCGTCCCAGAGGCTGCGCTTGTCGATTTCCCGGCCGCCGACATGGAGCACCCTCTCTTTGTTCACGTATCCACCGACGACCGGATGTGAAACCGTGGCCGTCTGCATCGCGGCATTCGGATCACTCAAATCACGGGCGTAAAAGGTGATGGTGCCGCCGAAGTTCTGTCCAGATGCAGGATGGTTGTCGAAACTGGCGGCGATGTAATAGGGCCTGCCGATCGGAATGAAGATCCCGGAGGCGACCACTTCATAAACAGGGCTGCCCTGGAAGTCGAAACCATTGAGCTGAACAATCAGATGGTTGGGCTTGTAGGCCGACTTGGTGCTGGTGACGCCGAGCGACCAGCCAGGGGACGCCTTGTCATTGTTCCAGCGGGACACGATGGTTCGCACGCTCGCATCCGGATAAAGCGAATGGAGCTTCACCACAGCTTCGGCGGCGAACTGATCGCTCTCAATCCTGCCCTCGAGGTTCACTCTCAGCTTTTCGTTCGGTGTGCCGGGCTGAAGCACAAAGGTCTTCGTGGTGCGGGCGGCAGGATTCGGGCCAAAAAACTTCTGCGCATCCGCGAGCGGTGTCGCCACGGGCGGGGGCGGCGGGGCTTCACGCTGAAGCAGGGCACGTTGTGCTTTGACGAAACCGAGCGCGGAGGCGGCTTCCTGCTTCGTGGGCTGGCGTGAAAAGACGAGCGCGTAGGCGCTGGCGATGCGTCCGGCCTCATTCTTCGGATTTTCCTTCATCAAACGGGCGGCCATGGCGCGTGCGCGATCCAGCGGCCAGTCGCCGTTGACCATGAGGAGGCTCTGTGTCGCCGTGGTGGTGGCCTGACGCTCCGGCGTGCTCTGGAAGCCGGGCGGCGCGTCGAGACTGGCAAGGAATGCATCCGGTGTGTTGCGCATCTTGCGCAGGTAGAGGCTGCGGCGCGGCCTGGACTTCTCCACGCCTTCGCCACCGATGGTGAGATCGATTTCACCGCTCGCGGCGAGCATCGAATCACGCGCCTGCTCGGCATCCAGACGGCGCGGGCTGTAGCGCCAGAGCAGGCGGTTCTCGGGATCTTTGAGCAGCGCGTCTTTGTCGCTCGCGGTGCTCTGCTGGTAGGTGGAGCTGGCCATGATGAGCTTGTGCAGCGTCTTCAATTTCCAGCCGCTCTTGATGAACTCGCTGGTCAGCCAGTCGAGCAGTTCGGGATGCGACGGCTTGTCGCCGAGACGGCCGAAATCACTGGCGGTGGAACTGATGCCCCGGCCGAAATGATACTGCCAGACGCGGTTCACGATCACGCGGGCCGTGAGCGGATTCTGCGGGCTGGCGAGCCAGTTTGCCAGCACGGTGCGGCGTCCGCTCGTGAGTGCATCCGGCTTCGGCGTGGGGATTTCGGCATCCTTGGGATCAAGGATGGTGAGGAAACCCGGCGTGGTGGTGACCTCCCCGACTTTGCGTGTCACAAACTTCGTCGTGGGCGCCCGAGGTCCCGTTTCACCCACGGCGAGCGTGGGAATGAGATCCTTGGGCTTGAGGTGGTCGAATTCAGCGAGCTTCGTCTTCGCTTCACGATACCGGGTGGCCTCGGGCTCCTTGAGCTTGTCCGCCTTGTAGCGCACGCGCTCGTAATACACCTGGCGTCCTGCCAGTTGGACGATCTGCTCCTCATACGGAGTGCGCTGCTCGCGTGATTTCGCGAACATGGCCTGAATCTCCACGGGGAACTTGGTGATCGCGTTCTTTTGCGCACCCGCAATTTTGGGATCAACGATCTCATCAATGATGGTGCGAGGCTCCTGCGTGGCGTCCTCCCAGATCTTGAGCTTCGTGTTGTAGTCATCGATCTGCGCCTGCGTGGCGAAGGGCTTGTCCTCCGCCCAGGTGATGTTCGAGAGAAAGGCCTGAAGGCGGTAGTAGTCCTTTTGCAGGATGGGGTCGAACTTGTGGTCATGGCACTGCGCGCACTGCACGCTCATGCCCATGAAGACATCGGCGGTCACATCGGTGACTTCGTTCATGATGAGCTTCCACTGCCCTTCGGAGTCGCGCTGATTGTACTCGTAGATCGTGTGGCGCAGGAAGCCGGTGGCGGTGAGCAGATCGAGATCGTCGGCCGTTTGCGGCACCGTTTTTCCTTTGGCATAAAGCATCTCGTCACCGGCGATCTGCTCGCGCACGAACTGGTCGTAAGGCTTGTCGTTGTTCAGCGAGCGCACGACGTAATCCCGATAGGGCCAGACATTCGGGCGATAGGCATCAAGGCGGTAGCCCTCGCTCTCCGCGTAGCGAACCAAGTCCAGCCAGTGCTGCGCCCAGCGTTCCCCATAACGCGGCGATTCGAGCAGGCGGTCGATGAGCTTCGCATAGGCCTCCTTTGATGCATACGCTTCATGAACAAAGGCCTCCACCTCCTCCGGCGTCGGCGGCAGGCCGGTGAGATCAAAGCTGGCACGGCGGATGAAAGCCACCGGATCGGCCGCCGGAGAAGGTTTGAGGCCGTTTTCAGCGAGCTTCGCCTGCACAAAGGCGTCGATGGGATTGCGCCCCAGTTCCAAGTTGGAAGTTTCAGGTTTCAAGTTGGTCTGTGACGCCAGTTTGGGGGAGCTTGAAACTTGGAACCTGAAACTTGGAACCTTGGGTCTCTTCACCGGTTGAAAGGCCCACCACTTTTTGTCCTCGTCGGTGATCTGCCCTGGCTTGCGCGCCGGTTTGGCGGCGGCCACTTCGGCTTCCGGCCACGGAGCGCCCATGGCGATCCACCTTTTGAGAATCTCGATCTTCTCCGAGCTGAGCTTGCCATCCGGTGGCATCTCCATGTCCGGGTCTTCATAATTGACCAGCTTGATCAGCAAAGACGCATCCGGCTTGTGCGGCACGATGGCCGGGCCGCTTTCGCCGCCTTGGAGGATGTAGGGCAGGTTGTCGAGGCGCAGGCCGCCCTTGTGCTTCTGCGCGCCGTGGCACTCCTGGCAGGCCTCGACCAGCAGCGGGCGCACGTCCTTCTCAAAAAACTTCAGCGACTCCGCATTCGGGGCGGCGAGTGCGGTGCTGGCGGTGAGGAGAAAGAGGGCGCGGATCATGATTTGGAGTCGAAAGGCCGTTCGGGCAGCATCTTGGACAGAAATTCTGTCCAAAGCCAGCCCGCAACCGCCTGGTTGAGTACGACCGCCCTATCCACGATGTTTCCACGCCATGCCTGACACCGACCGCACCCAGGAATTCCTCGAACTGCTCACGCACCACGACCGTGCGCTGGGTGTGTACGTCTATAGCATGGTGCCGCAGCTGCATGACGCGGATGACATCCTGCAGCAAACGAAGATGATCCTGTGGCGCTGCTTTGACCAGTTTGAGACCGGTACCAACTTCCTCGCTTGGGCGCGGAAGACGGCGTTTCATCAGGTGCTGACGCATCGCCGCCAAAAGAAGCGCGAGGCAACACCGCTGAGCGATGAAATCCTGGAACTGCTGCACGACGAAGTCTCCAAGCTCAGTGACAGCAGTGATCGCCGTCGCGATGCGTTGAGAACCTGTGTAATGAAGCTGCCCGCCGCGCATCGCCAGCTCGTGACGCTGCGCTATTACGAGGATCTGGAGATCGATGGCGTGGCGGAGCGCATTCGCAGCACCGTGGGGGCAGTTTACCGCGCCCTGAGCCGCATTCGCATGAGCCTCATGACCTGCGTGGAAAAAGAACTCAAACTGGAAGGAGCCGAAGCATGAAACCTGCGGATCAATTTCGACTGCTGGAACTGTCCGAACGTTATGCGGACGAAAAATTGAGCGCCGAGGAAGTTTCCGCACTGGAAGCCGAACTGCGCGACAATGCGGAAGCTCGTGCGTTTTTTGCCAAGGCGATTCATCAGCGCGCCGAGCTGTGCTTTGACGATTCCTGGCACACGCAGGCGGCCGCCGAGGTCAAACCGACCGCGAGGCCCATGTGGTGGCGTCAGGCCATCACAGCCGCCGCAGCCGCGTGCGTGACGTTTGGCCTCTTTTGGCTGCAGAGCACGCGTGATGGCACAGTGGCGACGCTCATCCGTGCGCAGCAATGCCAGTGGGCCGGCAGCAGCCTTCCGACGGTGGAAGGCGCGCGCTTGAAGCCCGGCACGCTCGATTTGATCGAAGGACTCGCGGTGCTGCGCTTTGACAGCGGCGCGGAACTTGCTCTCGAAGCGCCCGCGACCGTCGAAGTACTCGACGCGATGAACTGCAAACTGAGCCGGGGCACGCTGGTGGCCGAGGTGCCGCCACAGGCGAAGGGCTTCAGCATCGACACGAAGGAAGCCAAAGTCATCGACTGGGGCACAAAATTTGGCCTCAGCGCCGGTGAGGACGGCAAGTACATGGTCCAAGTGCTCGAAGGTCTTGTGGAGGTCGATGACAAAACAGGCGGGGCCACGAAGAAGCTCGAAAAAGGCGAGCGCGTGGACAGCGGCTGGTTCCGCGGGCTGCTGAATCCCTCCTCCGGCACGGACCCTGAACCGAACCGCTGGCAGCCCACCACCGTGATGGATGCAGGCGATGGCTGGCAGGCGATCACGACGGCCTTCGGCCATGGCAAGGACAGCTACATCCAGTCCTCCGACAAAGAATCCGGCGACTTCGGCAAGCATCCCTTCTTTCGTGTGAAACGCAGCATCGAATCGAAGCCGGAACTCAATCGCAAAGGCTACATCGCCTTTGATTTGAACAAGTTCAGCGGTCGCCAGATCGAGGATGCGGAACTCGTGCTCACCATCGAGCCAAGCGAGCTGGGTTTCGCCAGCTTCGTGCCGGACAGCACCTTCGCGGTGTATGGCGTGCTCGATGAGGCATCAGATGCGTGGGAGGAAAACGGTCTGACATGGCAGCAGGCACCGGCGCATGATCCCGCCCAGACGGATTATCATCTGCCGGTTGCGTCGAAGGTGAAGCTGCTCGGCAAATTCGAGATTCCCCAAGGCGTGAACCGTGGCACACGCAAACTGCGCAGCAAAGAACTCGCGGAATTCCTCGCCGCTGACACCAATCAGACAGCCACGCTGATCATCTGCCGCGAGACCAACGAAACCGCCGCCAGCGGCCTCGTGCACGCCTTTGCGACGAAGGAAAACGACACACGCTCCGCGCCGATGCTGCGGGTGAAGGTGCGGTGATCACCCAATCTTGATCGGCTCCGTCAGGCGGATGTGCTTTTGCAGCCAGACGATGGTGAAGAAGAGGCGAATGCGCCACCAGGTGGCGAAGGTCAGGTCGGTGCGTCCGGCGAGGGTGCAGTTGATGGCGCAGAGTCGTGGACATGTCCCAAAGGTCAGGGGCGGATCGAGCTGCCGTCGGTGAGCGAGGCGGCGTCGGGGAGGCCGCCGAGCTCGAGGACGGCGATGAGGTGGTGGACGTAGCTGCGATAGCCGGTGAGGCAGTCGGCGAGGGCGCAGGCTTGCCAGAAGCCGGTGTTGACGGCGGAGCTGAGGGTCTGCTGGAAGGCCTCCCAGGACGAGCCGCGGGTGGCGGCCTGGGCGACGGCGGCGTTGGCGAATTCGCGGAGTCGGTCGCCGAGGCCCTG
>DAORHS010000224.1:0-7055 GCA_035438165.1 Prosthecobacter sp. | reverse complement strand
GAAGATGACGACACGGTTCGTCATGCCGGGTTCATCGTCATTTCGTCATTCGCCATTCGCCATTCGTCATTTTTCGTCCTTCTGCTCCTGATCATCGCTCACACGCTTCACGCCTCCGAGCTGCACTGGCAGAACGGCGAGTGGGTGGGCGGTCACTTCGTCGGGGCGGAGAAGGATCGCGTGATCTGGCGCACGCCGATGTTCAGCGAGGACTTTCAGGTGAACCTGGAGGTCCTGAAGCGCGTGAACCGGTTCAAGACGGACGACAAAACGAACGAGCCTTTCAGCATTCGTCTCGCGGACGGCAGCCGGCTTTACGGAGCGATCACCGGCCTCGACGCGAAGGCATTGAGCGTGAAGTCCGGGCGCTTCGGCAGCATCCGCATCCTGCGTGATGCGGTGGTCAGCGTGCAGCGTGTGAAAGCCGACGGCATGCCGCTGCCGTCGCTGGCGGGCACGAGCGGATGGATCGAAGCCGCTCCTGAAAACAACGGCAGCCCGGCGACGAAGGAAAAGCTGTGGCGCATGGTGCCGGGAGCGGCGTTGCAGCAGGTGGGCTGGAACCGCCGTGTGAGTCTTCCGGTGGAGGCCCCCGCCCGGGTGGAGATGCAGTTCACGCTGAGTTCCAGCGTGCGGCCGGAGTTCAAGATCGAACTCAAGGCGCCGGATCAGGAACGCATGATCGTCGAGACCTGGGTGGACGATGTGGTGCTTCAGGGGCGCGTGTTTGAAAGCGTGCAGAAGCTGGGTGACGACGCACGGCGCGTGACGCTGACCTTGTTCTGGAACCGTGAGACCGGCCTCTGCGCGATCTATGGAGCAGACGGCCGAAAGCTCGCTGAAACCACCCGGCCGCCGGTGGATGAAAAGCCGGCGGAAGAGAAACCCGTCGAGAAAAAGCCTGCCGCGAGGGCCGGTGGCGGCGGCTTGTTTGGCGCCCTGTTCGGCGTGGTGCAGGGCGCGGCACAGGCACAGGTGGACGCCCTTGCCAAAGCGCGGGTACGCAGCACCGGCAGCCGTGAAACACCCACCCCCACCGGCCTGACCCTCCTGAACAAAGGTCCCGATCTCACGCTGGAGGCGCTGCGGATTCGTGCATGGAACGGCACCCTGCCCACGGACATCACCGACGCACGTCCACGGGTCGAACTGACGGACGGCCCCTATCTCAAGGCCGGTGCCGTGCGTGCCGATGCCACCACCCTGACGGTGCGGGAACAGAACGGCCAGGAGACCCGCCTGCCCTGGAGCAAGGTGCTGTCAGTGGAGATGAGCGCGGAGGCTTCGCCGTTTTTTCAGGCCGCGCTGCCAAACACGGACATGTGGTTCACGGATGGTGAGTGGGTGAACGGCACGCTGCAGCAGGTGCGCAATGAAGCGGCCACTTTTGCCACGACCTTTTCAGAAGCGCCCGTGACCTTCAAGATCACCAAGCTCCACCATCTGGAATTCAAGGGCTTCGGGAAAGACACCCCGGAGACCGGCCTTGAGCATCTCGACACGCTCACGCTCGGCAAAAGCGTGCTGCACGGCACGCTCGATGCGGGCGGCGAGGCACAGCCGCGCTGGAAGCCGGTCGGCGCGCTCCAGCCCGTCGCCCTGGTCAGCGCCGGCGAGATGGAGATCACCCGCGCCGCGTCAGCGCAACCGGCGGGCCTCCGCAGCGAGGCCTTGTTCTACCTGCAGGAAGGCGATGTGGTGCCGGGCAGGCTGCGCGCCATCGATGCGAAGCAGGTGGATCTGGATTCTGACGTGGTCGCGGTGAAACACCTGCCCGCCGAGAAACTCCAGGCCATTCAGTTCGGCGGCGCCTCCTTGAACCTCGACGGCTTCGAAGATCCAGGCTGGCAGCGCGTGCGCGGAACCGCCGATCAGGTGAAGCGCAATGGCAAGGCGGAGCTCAACTTCGAACCCGGCGGCTCGTGGGGACATCCGTCCTTCATGCAGGTGAACGAAATCAGCTTCACGCTGCTCAGCAACGGCTTCTCCGCCCTGCGCATGCGTTTGTACTGCGACGGCGTCAATCCCACCGCACCGAGCACGAACCTGCTGTTCGGCCACATGGGCAGCGAGGTGTGCTTCGGCCTGGAATCCAGCGGCGACCAGATGGACCGCCAGTTCCGCCTGCGCTCCAGCGGTCCCATGCCGGTGCGCATCGCCGTCGCGGAGAACACGATCGAGGTCTTCTTCAACGGCGTCTCCGCGCGCAAAATCACGCTCGCCCCGAAGATGCGCTCCGGCAGCGGGATCATCATCGAGCCCTTCAGCCTGTGGGGGAACGGCGAGCGCGAGGTGAGGATCAATGCCTTCAGCGCACGCATCGCCCCGGGGCGCGTGGCTGTGCCCGTTGTGGATGCGCGTGCCAAGGAGCACGCGCTCACCGTGCCGCGCTTCCGCAAGAGGATCCGCCGCGCCATGCGCTGCTCGCCGCGAACGGCGACCTGCTGCGCGGCGTCATCGAGGCCGCCACCGCGCAGCACTTTGCCATCCGCTCCGGTTTGGAGACGATCCAGGTGCCACGCGACCGCGTGAAGGCCGCCGTGTGGCTCATCAAACCGGCGGACGCGGTCAGCGCCGCCTTCGAGGCCCAGGACCGCAAGGATCAGCCGTCCGTCATCACCCACTGGCTGCTGCTGAACAACGGCGGCCGGCTTGGCCTGAAGGTGCAGCGCTTCGCCGAGGATGCGGTGTTCGGCCACAGCCCGCTGCTGGGTGACTGCCGCGTGCCGCTGCCGCAGATCCATGTGATCCGCAGCACCACACCGCCGGAAAACGCCGCCATGCTGGCCCTGCATGACTGGAAGCTGAAATTCGCCCCCGAGCCCGTGCTGCCTGAGACCGGCGGCCAGAGTTCACCGCTGCTCAATCAGGATGCGCAGCCCTTCAAGCTGCCGCTGCTCGGCGGTGGCGACTTCGACTACCCCAAGGAAAAAGGCAAGGTCATCGTCCTCGACTTCTGGGCCACCTGGTGCGGCCCCTGCATCAAATCCCTGCCTGACATGATCTCGCAGATGTCCGTCTTCGATGCCAAAAAGGTGCGTTTCATCGGCGTCAACCAGGCCGAATCCAAAGAAGCCGTGACCACCTTCCTCGAAACCCGCGGCTGGAAGTTTGAAGTCGCCTTCGACGCCAATCAACGCGTCAGCCAGCAGTTCGGCGTGGAAGGCATCCCCCACACCGTCGTCATCGGTCCCGACGGCAAGGTAGCCTACGTGAAGACGGGCTACGAGCCGGATGGCGCGAAGCAGATCGCGGAGGTGGTGAGGAAGCTGACCGGGAAGTAGCTAACGGCTTTCCTCTTTGGCAGCCTCGTGATTTATCCCCAGCCTGTGACACATGACCACGGGCCAGATACCTGCTCCGGTGAAGCCGGAGTAGAAGAAAACGCCGCAACCGTTGCACTCGGCAGGCTTGGCCGGTTGAAGGGTGAAAAGGCGGGGCAGCTATCTTGGAGCGACCAAGAACGCAAACGGCAGCGCATGCGGCTATGACTAGCTGGCAGAAAACACCCCTGATTTTATATCACTGCTACCGCGTTGCTGTTTTCTTTTTGGACTGCCTACTCGAAAAGATTTGATCCAACGTGACACCAAATCTTTCAGCAGCCCTTTTGCCTTCGTCTTTTGGGCTTTCGCGTGAGATTTCATTCACAGAAATGAAAACGCTCCATGGCTTGTTTGGGGTCGTGGTCAAAACGGCTGGTGCTGTTTTGTGAGTGTTCATGGTAATACCGGGTGTGCTGCTGTGTTGGAACGTTGCATGAGATAACGAGGATTCAGGTCTTTTGTGAAATAATGTTTTCTTTTGATCCAGATGAACCCGTCTCCCTTTGAAATAACCGCGACATCGATTGGGCCGCCGACTGTCTCACGATCTGTGGACATTCTGCGTTTAAGAACGGTTAGATTTACCAATGATTCAGCCATTGCTGCCAATTCGTCTTTGGGAAGCATTTCGACCGCATAAATCACTGGCTGAATATGTCGCTGCCTTTGATGCTCTGAAAGTTGAGTGGCCCACTCGCTAATGAACGCCTCCGTGGCTTTTTCGAGCTTATCCTTAAAGGCTGCCTTTTTCTTGCCGCGCACATTGCTTAATACGGCCTTTTCATATTTCGCCAAAGCGCTCTTCAAATAAGCATTCAAGGTCTCTTTGACGAAGGGATGCACTCCCGTCATGAATGACTCGACCATCTCCTTCTGAGCAAAGGCGTTAATGCTCACATTCATATCGAAGGCAATTTTAGTGTCCCCTTTTTTTCGATGCTTGAGAAAATCGGCAACCGCCATGCCCTCAATCTCATATTCGACCAGATTCGGGAACAGATCATCGTCGCCAAACCCAGCAATAACCACACCAGAATATTCGACAAAAAACTCACGGCTCAAACACTCCACGCAGTATCCCTTGATGGCGGCAATCGTCTGGGCGCTAAGGGCAAGAGCGTTTTTAAATTTGTCGGTGATAATGGCTTCAATAGTACCGCCGAATTTGGCCACGATCTCAGATTTGAAGGACTGCGGCAGATTCTTCAATTCGCCACAGTGCCTAATCAAGGCCGCGAGATACTTGTTTTCCACCTCTTGGCGTATGATGGTGTCCAAACTGCCGCTCTTGGGTTTAGGAAGATATTTACAGTGGTCGTAAAGATCACTCAAAATCGCCACGCTGCTCCGAATGACATATGCTTCCCGCTCGCTATCGGGAAACAGGTTGTGATTTTGAACCAGATAAGAAATGAATTTTTGCCCATATTCGGCAAGCGTTGATTCGGATCGCGTGCCCAGTTGGGTTCGATAAACTTTGATTATCGTTTCCCATGGAACGCCCATTATCTCGGCGCTGCCGTAGATCATGATCCCTACTGGACGATGATCGGAAAGCTGAAAGAGCTTATTTACAGAATTGTAAATCTTGTGCCGTCCGGTGGCAGCACTGTCCGCCGCCAAGGCGACCGCAGACTTATTCATTACTGCTACTTCAGCCGTCATTGGCGGAGGATTATTTCAGGAAACTTAATCAAGACAAGGCTTAAAATAAGAAATTGTTGGTTGAAAGGTCAAGCCCTCCCTGCAAGCGCGTCCATTTGACGAAATCTGGAGCTTAGTTGGGACACCAAGCTCGTCCGCGTACAGAAGCAGACGTGACCCCCATGAAAGATCGCGCCTGCGTATTTATGACCAAGAGATCCGATGTGCTCGCTGATGCGCCCTCCGGTGATTGGCGGCGTGCCGGACCGCGACACCAGGGAGAGTTCGAGACCGGTAGTAGTTTCTGAACGCAAATCGGCTCGCCACTCGGTCGTTTGCCTCAGGCGTAACCATGCAGTGGGGGCAGGTTCACTGCGGATTCGCAAACGCCCGCTGGTGAAGGCTCGCAACAGCGTCCTCCCAACTTCATGGTCACGGTTCCGGCGACCTCGCGATTCGTCACTTGATCCCATCCAAGTGAGATAGCGGATTCGTCCCGTAACTTCACCTGCCAGAAGGCTCGTCTCACCGCCTTGTCCATTCGCGTCACTTTTTAAAATCCTCAGGCAAAGCACCTCGCCTTCGCTCTCGACAAACCGCCCCGCCGCCGTCATGAATCGCGGCACTGATGACGCACGCGAACTCTTATCTCTCCTGGCGGATCTGGGCCGTGTATGCGGTGCTGTTTGGCATCGCGGTTCCGTGGTACTGGCCGGCGGAGGATGCGCGGGTGTTGTTTGGGTTTCCGCTGTGGGTGGTGGTGTCGGTCGTGGGTTCATTCGGAATCTCATGCTTCACGGCGTGGCTGTTTGTGAAGCGCTGGCCGGCGGATGAAGACGGGGAGGACGAGGCATGATCGCGGCGGCGACGACGGATGCGATTCCCTTCGGGCCTGGCGGGCTGGTGTTCATCGGCCTGTATTTGCTGTCGATGATCTGGATCGGCTGGCTGGGAATGCGCGCACGGCAGGAGAACACGCTGCGGGACCATTTCATCGGCGGCCAGGGCGTGGGTTTCTTTGTGCTGCTGCTGACGCTGTTCGCCACGCAGTACAGCGGCAACACGATCCTGGGGTACACGGGCAAGTCCTACCGCATCGGTTTCGCCTGGCTGACCAGCGTGCATTTCATGACGGCGATCGTGGTGACGTACCTGCTGTTCGCGCCGAAGCTGTTCAAGCTGGCGAAGCAGCATGCGTTCGTGACGCCTACGGACTATTTGCAGCACCGCTTCAATCATCGCGGGCTGAACCTGCTGGCGACGCTGATCATGGTGGCGGGGCTGGCGAATTTTTTCCTGGCGCAGCTCACGGCGATGGGGCGGGTGGTGGAGGGGCTGACGACACTGCATCCGGAGACCGCCTTCCTGTGGGGCGTGGTGGTGCTGGCGGCGATCATGCTGGTGTATGAGACGATGGGCGGCTTCCGCGCCGTGGCGTGGACGGATGTGATCCAGGGCGGCGTCATGGCGCTGGGCTTTGCGGTACTGCTGGTGCTGATCTTCAAGGAATACGGCTCGATGGCGGAGACGACGCGCAAACTGCTGGCCACCGCGCCGGAGAAGGTGCTGCCGCCCAAGGCGCACGAAGTGCGGAGCTGGATCAGCTACATCTTTCTGCTGGGCGTGGGCGCGGCGCTGTATCCGCAGGCGATCCAGCGCATCTACGCGGCAAAGTCAGCCGCCACGCTGCGCAAAAGTCTGGCGGTGATGGCCTTCATGCCGCTGGGCACCGCGCTCGTTGCGGTGCTGGTCGGCGTGACGGCAGCGGCGCATCTGGCGGGCGAACTGCAGGGCGCAAACACGGATGCGGTGCTGGGCGTGATGCTGCGCCACATCCAGGAGCAGACCCTGTTTGGCCACGCGGTGGTGGTGCTCATTTTCGCCGCCGTCCTGGGGGCGATCATGTCCACGGCAGATTCAGCGCTGCTGTCCATCTCCAGCATGGTGACGAAGGATCTGTATGCGGGTTTCATTCGTCCCGATGCGGGCCAGGAGGCGCTGACACTTCTGGGCAAACGGATTTCGACCTTCTTCATGGTCACCCTGGCGGCGCTGGCGGTGTGGCTGAACAACTCGGGTGTGAAA
>DAORHS010000223.1:0-7068 GCA_035438165.1 Prosthecobacter sp. | reverse complement strand
GGAGACACGCCGGGGGAGCCGGGGGGTGGGGTAAGGGGAATCACTCATCTGGTTTGGGGAACAGACCAGAAGCATAGGCTTGTTGTCGCTCGTTTCAAAAGCCTAGTTTTTCGCCATGCCTGACACCCCACGCATCCTGTCGCACAGCGACCTGCTTCAACTGAAGCGCTGGAACACGCCGACGATCTACAACGGCTGGGAGCAGATCACGAAGCACAACGCGGGCGCGGACGCCTTCAACATCGAGGAGACACGTGATTTCATGCCGCAGATGGGGCCGATGGTCGGTTACGCTGTCACGCTGGTGATCGAGCCCGGCAATGCCTCGCATCGCCAAACGAATCCGGGGGCAGGGGAGGAATATCGTGACTACATCGCCAGCATTCCCGGCCCGAAGATCATCGAGGTGCAGGATCTCGACAAACCGCGCGTTCTCGGCTCAGCGTGGGGGGAGGTCAGCGCGAACATGTTTCGTGCCCTCGGCTGCGTCGGCACCATCACCGACGGCGCGATCCGCGATCTCGATGAAATGACCAACGCCGGCTTCAAAGCGCTCGCCCGCCGCCTCTGCGTCGGCCACGCACATGTGCATCCCGTGCGCTGGAACTGCGAGGTCGAGGTCTTTGGCCGCAAAGTCAGTCCCGGCGATCTCATCCACGCCGACAAGCACGGCTTCATGGTCATCCCGCCCGAAGATCAGCCCAAACTCCTCGAAGCCGCCCGCTTCATGGATTCAAACGAATGCACCACCGTCATCGCGGCCTCCCGCGACGGCGCAGGCCGCAGCACGGAGGAACTCCTCGCCAACCTCGAAGCCTCCATCACGCAATTCAGCGCCAACGTAAAAGCCAAGTTCAGCCGCGAAGGCGAGTGGTGAGCCTGAACATTAACTCCACACGTCATGTTGATCTCTCTCCCACTACGCCTGAGCCAGTCGTGGCCCCTCACCCGACCTCTCCCCGAAGAGCGCCTTCAAGTGATGGGGGCGCCCGGCGGGGAGAGGGGGATGCAATCAGTGAGCCTTGGCGTGTCGAACAGCGTGGCAAAGCGTTCTCTCTCTCCCCGCCGAAGAAGCTCTTCACTTCCTGGCCATCTTCGGGGAGAGGGCTGGGGTGAGGGGACCTGGGCGGTTTGGAAATGCTGCGTCCTCGGCCTTATCCTGTCCGTTACTCCCATTCTCGCAGCCGAGAGCATCATCACTCTCAACGTCGATCCAACGCCTGAGCATCCGCGCAACTCCGAGGGCTCCTTCGCCACGCTCGCATCAGGCCGCGTCCTCTTCATCTACTCGCAGTTCTACGGCGGCAATGGCGACGAGAGCCCCGCACGCCTCGTGCGCATCCATTCCGACGATCAAGGCCGCACCTGGAGCGCGCCCGTCACCGTCGTGGAAAACACGGCGGGCAACAATGTGATGAGCGTTTCGCTGCTGCGCCTCGCCAGCGGCAAGCTCGCCATGTTTTACTGCATCAAGAACAGTTGGATCGACTGCCGCCCGCACATGCGCCTCTCCACCGACGACGGCGAGACCTGGACCGAGCCTAAGCTCATCCAGCAGGCCCCTGGCTACTTCGTTTTGAACAATGATCGCGTCATCCAGACCAGCAAAGGCCGCCTCATCGTCCCTCTCGCCTTTCACCGCTCACGCGGCACCGATCCGCACACTAGCAAATCGTGGGACGCACGCGCCATCGACACCTGGCTCTACTCCGACGACGAAGGCACCACCTGGACCGAATCCTCAAGCTGGTGGGCCATGCCCGTGCGCAGCGGCAGCGGATTGCAGGAACCCGGCGTCGTCGAACTCGCCGATGGCTCCATCTTCTCCTGGTGCCGCACCGATCAGGGCGCGCAATACGGTTTCCGCTCCACCGATGCAGCCAAGACCTTCTCGCCGCCCGAACCCACCGAGCTGAAATCGCCCAATGGCCCCGCGAGCATCAAACGCCTGCCCGGCAGCAGCGACCTCCTCGCCATCTACAACGATCACTCCGGCATGTTCCCGTTTCCACCCAAGAAGCGCAATCCCTTCGTCGCCGCCATCTCCACCGACGGCGGCAAAACATTCCCCCAACGCAAACTCATCGAAAACGATCCCGACGGCCTCTACCACTACACCGCCATCCATTTCATCGGCGACGCCATGCTCATCGGCTACTGCGCCGGTGACAGCAAAGTCGGCGCCCTCAACCGCCTCCGCATCCGCCGCATCACGCTCGACTGGCTCCGTGAAAAGTGAACCGCAATGACTCTGAAACGACACAGGATAATGTTGGGCAGGATCATTTCAGAATGATCCAGCTCCAATAATCCTGCCCTCCATCATCCTGCCAAAACATCCATGCGCATTCTCCTGTTCCTTCTCGCCTGCGTGAGCCTGCTGTCAGCAGCACCGCTCAAAACCGCGCAACTCCTCGCCGCAGGCAAGGAGCCCGTTCGCATTGTCTGCATCGGTGACAGCATTACCGGCGTCTATTATCACAGCGGCGGTCTGCGTGCGTATCCCGAGATGCTGCAAATCGCCCTGCAAAAAATCCATCCACAGGCCCAGGTCACCGTGCGCAACGCCGGCATCAGCGGTGACACCACCACCGGCGGCCTCAAGCGCCTGGAACGCGATGTCCTCGCGCACAAGCCGCATCTCGTCACGATCATGTTCGGCATGAACGATCTCGTGCGCACGCCCGTGGCCGATTTCCAAAACAACCTCCGCGAAATCATCCGCCGCTGTCGCGCCATCGACTCCGAGGTCGTTCTTTGCACGCAAAACTCCATCGTCGAGTCCCCGCAGCGCCCCGGATCCAAACTCGTTGAGTTCACGCAGGCCATCCGCGATGTCGCCAAAGACGAATCACTCCTCGTCGCCGATTGCTTCAACGCTTTTGAGGCCGTGCATGCCAAGGACGCCCTCGAATGGAACCTGCTGCTCAGCGATCCCATTCATCCCAACATGGCGGGTCACAAACTCTTCGCCGAAACCATCGCGCAGACCATCACCGGTCAGAAAACATCGCTCAGCGACATCGGTCCGCCATTGCCCGCCCTGCGTCACACACACGACCTCCTCAAAGCTGGCAAGCCCGTCAAAGTGCTCGCCATGCCGCCCTACGACACGCTCATCGCACCTGCGATTCAGCAGCTCTATCCCAAAGCCATCGTCAATGTCACCCCATGGCCTGTCGAAGGCCAGACGCTCGCCCAACTCGAAGAATCTGCCAAAAAAGTCCGCACCCTGACGCAGGATCTCGTGCTCATCGCTGTGCCTAGCTCACTTCCCGTGCAAAAGCCCGAAGCCTTCCACAAAAGCTACTCCTGGATCATGAACTGGTCCCTCAGCTTCGGCCCGCAGCAGTGGGACGTCATCGTCGCGCTGTCCTCCGCTAACAAGGCCACGCTCACTACCGAAGAACAGCAGCACGAAGCCTTTGCCCGTCGTTTGATCGAAGCGCAGGATCTCCACCTGCTCGCCAGTGATGCCTCCGTGCTATCCACGCTGCTCACCCAACATCTCAAGCCCCAAAACTGATTCCACATGAGACACTCCAAACTCTGTGATGGCAAGGTCGCTCTCAAGCGCCTGCGCATCCGCTGCCTCACGCTCGACTGGCTCCGTGAAAAGTGAACCGCAATGACTCTGAAACGACACAGGATAATGTTGGGCAGGATCATTTCAGAATGATCCAGCTCCAATAATCCTGCCCTCCATCATCCTGCCAAAACATCCATGCGAACATCCAAAGTCCTCGCCAAGCTCCGCGCTGGCAAAGTCGCCCGCATCTGCTGCTGCGGCTCGCCCATCGCCTTCTTCCCGGCCATGGCCGTCCACTTCCATTATGACGGCATCTGGCTCGATGGCGAGCACCGCGCCTGGGAGGCCCGCGAGATCGAAACTATGCTCGGTCGTCATCACGCCGCCGACATCGACTGCATGTGGCGTCCGCCGACGAAGGAGAAAAACGGCCTCTACCGCCTTCTTGAAGACGGCGCAGCCGGATTGATGATTCCGCACGTCGGCAGCGCCGATGAAGCTCGTGCTCTCGTCAGCGCGATCAAATTCCCGCCCCTCGGCGACCGCGGCTTCTGCGGCGGCGGCCGCGATGCCGACTACTGGATCGGCAAACCCGCTGACTACACCGACGCCGCCAATCGCGAGACCTTCCTCACCGTACAAATCGAAACGCCACAAGCCCTCGAAAACGCCGAAGCCATTGCCGCCGTTCCTGGTGTGGACATTCTCTTCATCGGCCCTGGCGACATGTCCCTGCGCCTCGGCTGCACACCCGGCGTGAATGACCCCGTCATGATGGACGTGCAGAAGAAAATCGCCGCAGCCTGCCGCAAACACGGCAAAGCCTGGGGCCGCCCCGTCGGCTCCGCCGCCGATGCCAAAACCCTCATCGACCTCGGCGCCCAGTTCATCGTTCACGGCAGCGAATTCGGAGGCATCCACGCCCACTTCACCGCCTGCGCCGCCGACTTCGACTCCATCCTCGGCGAAGTCGCCGGAGCTCTCGCCATTCCTGAAGGCAAAACATATTGAAGCACTCATGAAATCCCTGCTCCTGACTCTCTTCGCGCTCGGCTCTACGCTTTTGGCCACCGCTCAGCCCGCAGCTTGGATGGAGCCCTTTCCGCCTCACAAGATCGCCGGGAACCTCTACTACGTCGGCTCGAAGGACCTCGCGTCGTATCTCATCGCCACGCCGGAGGGGCATGTGTTGATCAACAGCAGCTTCGAGGAGTCCGTGCCGCTCATTCGCACCAGCATCGAGAAACTCGGCTTCAAATTCACCGACGTGAAGATCCTGCTCATCAGCCACGCGCATTCGGATCACTGCGCAGGCAGCGCGGAGATCATCAAACAGACGAAAGCGCAATACTTCGTCATGGAACAAGACGCCGATGCCGTGGAAAACGGCGGCGCGAAAAAGTCACGTCTCAAAGCCGACTACACGCAGTTCACACCTGCCAAAGTGGACCGCCGGCTCAAAGACGGCGATGAAGTGAAGCTCGGCGGCAGCACCCTCGTCGCGAATCTTACCCCGGGCCACACACGCGGCTGCACGACTTGGACGATGAAGGTCGATGGACTCCACGCCGTCATCATCGGCAGCCCGAATGTGAACCCCGGCTACATCCTTGTGAACAACAAAGACTATCCTGGTATCGCCACCGACTACGAGCGCACCTTCCGCTTTCTCAAAGCCCAGCCCGTCGATCTCTTCCTCGGTGCCCACGGCGGCTACTACGACATGAATGCCAAGCACGCGCGATTCCTCGTCGCCAGCAGCGCGAATCCCTTCATCGATCCCGAAGGCTACCACCGCTACGTCGCCGACCGCGAAAAAGCCTTCCTCGCCGAACTCGCGAAGCAGCAGGCCAAATGACCACCGCCGATCTCCTTCCGCACCTGCAAGCCGCCGGTTTGACCGCTGGCGAGGTGCGGGTCACCCCGCTCACGGGGGGGGTGTCGAGCGACATTGTGCTCGTCGAGTCTGCCAAAGGACAGATCGTCGTCAAAACGGCCTTGGAGAAGCTCCGCGTCAAAGATGACTGGTTTGCCGATGTCTCACGCAATCGCGTGGAGCAGTCCTTCTTTGAATATGCCGCGCCCATCATCCCGGAATCCGTGCCGCGCATCCTCGGCGGCGGCGATGGCTGGTTCGCCATGGAATACCTTGGCGACATGCCGAATTGGAAAACAGCTCTGCTCGCTGGCGATGCCGATGAAAGCACCGCCAGCCTCGCTGGCACTGTTTTAGGCCGCCTCCACGCCGCCTCATGGCTCGATGACACTGCACGTCAGCGCTTCGACACGCTGCCCAACTTTCACGCCCTTCGCATCGAGCCCTATCTGCTCACTACCGCCGAACGCATGCCTGGAGTTGGTGACATCCTCCGCGTCGAGGCCGCACGACTCGCTGAAACGAAGCTCGCGCTCGTGCATGGCGACTACAGTCCGAAGAATCTGCTCGTGGCTCCACAGCGCCTCATCGTGCTCGATGCCGAATGCGCCTGGTTCGGCGATCCCGCCTTCGACACCGCGTTCCTGCTCACGCATCTGCATCTGAAGGCGCTGCTGCATCCGCATGCCATCACGCTCACTCCCGCATTCTGGTCGGCGTATGTCGCGGCATGCGGTCAGGATCTTGAAGAACGCACCGTGAAACTCCTCCTCTGCCTTCTGCTCGCCCGCGTACATGGCAAATCGCCTGTTGAATACCTTTCCGACGCACAACGCGCTCACATCACGTGTTTCGTTCTCACTCATCTTCCGAATCCACCTTCGCTCACCGCCTTCACCGCTGCATGGTGTAGCTTCGATTGGCAATCGAAGCCTTCCGCCCCATGATTCGATTGCCAATCGAATCTACTCATGAAAATCATCACGCTCGACGCCCTGCAAATCTTCGACAGCCGTGGCAATCCCACTGTGGAGGTCATCGCGACTCTTGAGGACGGCACCACGGGTCACGGCCTTGTGCCTTCCGGAGCCTCCACCGGCCAGCATGAGGCGCTGGAGCTTCGTGATGGAGACAAGAGCCGGTTCAATGGCAAATCGGTCTTCAAAGCCCTCTGGCATGTGAAGGGCGAAATCGCCCGCGAGGTCATCGGACGCGATGTCTTCGATCAAAAAGGCCTTGATGAGGCTTTGATCGCTCTCGATGGCACGCCCGGCAAATCACGTCTCGGTGCCAATGCCATCCTCGGCACCTCGATGGCCGTCGCACAGGCGGCGGCGAATGCGAAACACATCCCGCTCTTTGAATCGCTCGGCGATGGCACGCTACTGCCGCTGCCGGAGATTCAGATCTTCGGCGGAGGCAAGCACGCGCAGGGTCGCATCGACATCCAGGACTTCATGATCATGGCCCTCACGGTCCAAACGTATGACGAGACCCTCGAAGTCACCGCGAATGTCTTCCACGCCGCCGCCGAGATCATGCGCCAGCGCGGCCTTCTCGCCGGTGTGGCCGACGAAGGCGGCTACTGGCCCATGTTTGACCGCAACGAGGATGTTTTCGAAGCCTTGATCGCCGCCATCGAGCGCGCAGGCTACACACCGGG
>DAORHS010000222.1:0-7075 GCA_035438165.1 Prosthecobacter sp. | reverse complement strand
GATGCCGATGCGCTCCGGGTCGATGCCATACTGCTTCGCATTCGCCCGCACATGGCGGATGGCGCGCTGCACGTCGATGAGCTGTGTCGGAAAGTGATAGCCAGCAGAGCCGAGGCGGTAGTGCAGCACGAAGGCAGAGACGCCGAGGCCGTTGAACCACTTCGCGACCTGAATGCCCTCGTGATCTGCCGCGAGGCCGCCGTAGCCGCCGCCGGGACACACGACGAAAGCCGCGCCGTTGGCTTTGTCCTTCGCCGCAGGCCAGACATTGATAAAGGGTTGGTCTTTGTCCTCGTTCCCCTTCGCGCCAGGAGCGCCATCCGGCCACAGGCGGACTTTGGCGGGCTCTGAGTGCGCGATGGAAACGAGGAATAAAGCGGCGGTGAAAAGAGAAAGCTTGTTCATGAGTTGGGAGTTCTGTTAATCCTGTCATTCCAACCCGTTCTTTCACCCGCCATGATCTCCCGTCGTCATTTTCTCTCCACCAGCCTCGGCGCACTCAGCGTCTCCACCCTGCCCGCCATCGAACCCATCAAGCGCCCTGGCAAAAGCCGCATGCAGCTCGGCGTCGCGGCCTATTCCTTCCGCGAGTACTTCCAGTGGATGCGCGACAAGGAGCAGAAGCCGAAAACCGACCGCAAGCCCTGGAGCATTTTGGATTTTGTGGACTGGTGCGGCGACAACAACGTGCCTGGAGCCGAAGTGACGAGCTACTTCTTCCCACCGGATGTCGATGAGGCCTTCCTGCTCGAACTGAAACGCCGTGCCTACCTTCGCGGTGTGCAGATCGCGGGCACGGCCGTGGGCAACAACTTCGCCCTGCCGAAAGGCGAGAAGCTGGACGAACAGATCGCCTACACGAAGAAGTGGATCGATTACTCCGCGATCATGGGCGCCCCGCACATCCGTGTCTTCGCCGGTGCCAAGCCGAAGGATCTGAGCGAAGAAGAGGCCGTGGCGAACTGCCTCGCCTCCTATCAGGAGTGTCTCGATTACGCGGCGAAAAAAGGCGTGTTCCTCGGCCTGGAAAACCACGGCGGCATTGTCGCCCTGCCGGACAACCTCATCAAGATGGTGCAGGCCGCAAAAAGCCCCTGGGCCGGCATCAACCTCGACAGCGGCAACTTCCACACCGCCGATCCGTATGCCGATCTCGAGAAGATCGCCCCCTACGCGGTCAACGTGCAGCTCAAGATGGAGATCAAACGCGAAGGCACCAAGGAAGCCGAGGCCAGCGATGTGAAGCGCGTGATCCAGATCATGCGCGACGCCAATTACCAAGGCTGGTTCACACTCGAATTTGAGACAAAGGAAGATCCGTTTATCCGAGTGCCTGAGATTTGTGAGATGCTGCGGCCGTTGCTCGGCTGAGTTTGCGGTTGATGGCGATGGTTTGCCGTGGTTTGCAGTTGTTGGATGAGGTTCTGGGCGCAAAGCTGCTGCCAAGGACATTCAAAACTGCAAACCATGAGAAAAGAGTTCCCGTTTGAGAAATTGGAAGTCTGGCAGGATGCGCGTAAGCTCGTCAGGTCCGTCTATGAATGCGCCGAGTCATTTCCAGCGAGTGAACGTTACGGCCTGACCAGCCAGCTCACGAGAGCCACGGTTTCAGTTGCCAACAATCTTGCCGAAGGCAGTGGTCGTTCGAGCCTGAAGGATCAGGCTCATTATTCCAGCCAGTCCTACGCCTCCCTGATGGAAACCGCTTGTGACCTCATTCTCTCAACGGACCTTGGTTTCGCCTCTGCGGAGGTCACAGATCCGATCTTGAATCAAGCCTACGACCTCTCTGTGAGAATCCACAACCTTCGCGAATCCCAGCTCCGTCGCGCTGCTCAGGCTTGAAACAACCGCCAACCACGGCAAACCACTGCCAACCACCGCAAACTCCCCTCATGTCTTCCCACGCTCCCACCGTTGTCATCGAAAACTTTTATCCCTGCCTGGAAGGCGGGCGTCATCCGGTCAAACGGGTGATCGATGAACCGCTGGATGTCTGGTGTGACATTTTTAAAGATGGCCACGATGTGATGACGGCGGTGCTGCGCTGGCGGCTGGCGGGCACACGCCGCTGGTTTGAGGCACCGATGAAGCCGCTGGAGAATGACCGCTGGCAGGGGCAGTGCCGTTTTTCCAAGGCCGGGCGCTGGGAATATGTCGTCGAAGCCTGGGGCGACACCTTCCGCTCCTGGAAAAAGACCTTCGCCGTGCGTGTTCAGGCCAAGGATCCTGATGCACCGATCGAAGCCCAGGAAGGCGCCCGGCTGCTGAGGGATGCTGGCAAGCGCGCCCGCGCCGCAGGAGTATCGGCGGCGGCGACCCAGCTTGAGGATTGCGCGGATCTCCTGACCTCGGTGGCACCGGCGGACATCATGGACGTGCTGCAGTCGGACGAAATGCAAAGCCTGATGGACCAGTATCCCGATCGTGCGCAGTCCACCACGTCCGACACGCTGCGGGTCATCGTCGAACGCGAACGGGCGCGATTCTCCGCGTGGTATGAATTCTTCCCACGCGGTGCCGAAGGCCGCAATGACAAACATTCCACCTTCCGCGACTGCCTCGGACGCCTCGATCATGCGGCGAACATGGGTTTCGACGTGGTGTACTTTCCACCGATCCACCCCATCGGCATCACAGCCCGCAAAGGTAAAAACAACACACTCACCGCCAGTGCAGACGATGTCGGCAGCCCGTGGGCCATCGGCGGCCCGGCGGGCGGGCATTACGCCATCGAACCGGCGCTCGGCACGGAAAAGGACTTCGTGTGGCTGGTGAAGGAGGCAAAAAAACGCGGCCTCGAAATTGCGCTCGATTTTGCCCTCAACTGCTCCCCCGACCATCCCTATGTCAAAGAGCACCCGGAGTGGTTCTACCAGCGCCCGGACGGCAGCATCCGCTACGCCGAGAATCCGCCGAAGAAGTATCAGGACATCTACCCTCTCAACTTCCACTGCGACGACTGGCGCAATCTTTGGAAGGAGCTCATTGAAGTGGTGCAGTACTGGGTGGACCGCGGCGTGAAGATTTTCCGCGTCGATAATCCGCACACGAAGCCCGTCGCGTTCTGGGAGGAGCTCATCGCCACCATCCAGCGCAAGGATCCGGACGTCCTCTTCCTTGCCGAGGCGTTTACGAAGCCAAAGATGATGCAGGTGCTCGGCAAGGTGGGCTTCACGCAGAGCTACACCTACTTCACCTGGAGGGAAGACTGCCAGGCGCTCGCAGAGTACGCCATCGAACTCACGCGCAGCGACATGCGCTGGTACTACCGCGCGAACTTCTGGCCCAACACGCCGGACATTCTGCCGGGCCATCTGCAGAACGCCGGCTCCCAGATGTTCCGCATCCGTGCCGCGCTCGCCGCCACGCTCTCGTCGAGCTGGGGCATGTACACGGGCTACGAGCTGTGCGAAAACGACCCTTATCCCGGCAAAGAGGAGTACGACAACAGCGAGAAGTACGAGCTCAAGCAGCGCGACTACAACCAGCTGGGCAACATCACCGCGTTCATCCGCACCCTGAACCTCATCCGCCGCGACAACCCGGCGATGCATCTCTACGACAACCTGAGCTTCCACGGAGCCGACCACCCGCAGATGCTGTGCTACAGCAAGGTCACGCCCGACTTCAGCAACCGCATCCTCTGCGTGATCAGCCATGATCCGCATCAGGCCGCCGTCGGCATGGTGCATCTCGATCTCGCCGCCCTCGGCCTCGACAGCAGCCGCCCCTTCAAGGTGACCGACCTCATGCACAATCAAGGCTACGAGTGGCGTGGAGCGGACAACTACGTCGCGCTCAATCCCAACGGCGTGTCGATGCATGTGTTTAAAGTGGAGCAGTGATCGCGCATGAGCCTCAAGCTGACGTTTCTACTGCTCGCGGTGCCCTGCATCGTACAGGCACAGGTCTGGCGGCTTGAATCATCGACGAACGCGGCACCGCTTGGACATGGTGCTGTTTTTGTCGTCAAAACAGTCAACGGCCCGGCCAAGGCAGAGCTGAAACTCGCCATTTTTGACGAAAAGGACTGCCGCATTCGCGTGGTGGCCAACACCGACGTGAAGACAGCACGTCCGCTCCATGAAATGGGTCGCGCAGAAAGGGCGCTCGCGGTCTGCAACGGCGGCTACTTCCACGCGGGCGGAGATTTCGGACCCGCCGGCTTGGAAGTCGCCAGCAGTGTGCGTTCGGACAAGTTCACTGGTGGTGAGTGGGTCGGTGCGTTGATGGTGCGGCAGAACAAGGCGGCACTGGTGTGGGAGAGCGAATTCCGTGACTCGTCGGACATCACCGACTTCATCCAGTGCAGCCCGTGGATCGTGAGTGATGGCCGCGTGGTGCCGGTTCCGCCACCCAAAGAACCGGAACAGCGAAATCATCGCACGTTCATCATGACGGATGGCGATGGCCGCTGGGGCATCGGTGTCTGCAAGCGGGCGGGCTGGCTTGAACTGGCCCACATCCTGGTCACTCCGGGCATCATCACCGAATTGAAGGTGAAGCGTGCCCTGAACCTCGATGGCGGACCTTCAACGGGCCTGTGGTGCCGCAGCGAGGACGGACGCGAGCATTTTGAAAAACCGGGCTGGGCTGTGCGCAATGCGATCGTGGTCGTCCCGCGTGATTCCAAATGAGATCAGAGCCACGACGACTCAAGGGGCGGCACTTGCCAAGTGCCGTGCCGCCGTGATGCCGGACTTGGCAAGTCCGGCTCCTTGAGCACGTTCTCGTCTCATGCGCCCAGTCATCCTCTGCCTTCTCGTTCTCACCTCTTTCCACGCCGCCACCGCCCAGCAGCCGAAGTGGTTCAAGGGCAACACGCACACGCATTCTCTGTGGAGCGACGGGAATGATTTCCCGGAGATGATCACGGATTGGTACAAGAAGAAGGGCTACGACTTCCTGGCGATCTCCGATCACAACGTGCTCCAGGCGAAAGAGGTGTGGATGGGTGTTCCGGCAGTGGAAAAGCGACGCAAGGCGCTGGGAAAGACCACGATGGACAAATACCTCGCCCGCTTTGGCGACGAATGGGTGACAACACGTGACAAGGATGGCGTGACCGAGGTGCGACTGAAAAAACTGGAGGAATACCGGCCCAAGTTTGAGGAACCGGGCAAGTTTTTGATCGTGCAGGCGGAGGAGATCAGCGCGGGGCTGGGCAAAGCACCGGTCCACATGAACGCGGTGAACTTGCGGGAGGAGATCAAGCCGATCAAAGACCTCGGCAACATCCAGGAGGTGCTGCGGGCGAACTTCAAGATGGTGAACGAGCAGTCACAGCGGCTGGGCGTGCCGATGTTCACCCACATCAATCACCCCAACTTCCGCTGGGCCTTCACGGCGGAGGACATGGCGGCGGTGCTGGAGGAAAACTTCTGGGAGATCTACAACGGCCATCCGGGCATCAACTGGCTTGGCGATGAGACGCGTGTCGGCCACGAAAAGCTGTGGGACATCGCCAACACGCTGCGCATCGCGCAGTTCAAGGCGCCGCCGTTGTACGGTGTTGGCACGGATGACTCGCATCACTACCATGGCGAGGAAAGCAGCCCGGGACGAGGCTGGGTGATGGTGCGCGCGTCGAAGCTGGATGCGGATGAGATCGTGAAGGCGATGAAAGCTGGCGATTTCTATGCGTCTTCCGGCGTCACGCTGGACGAGGTGAGCTTCACGGACGGCATGCTGCGCATTCGGATTCATGCGGAACCAGGGGTGAAATACACCACGGAGATTCGCGGCACCTTGCAGGGCTACGACACGGCCACGAGAGAGGTTCAAACTCTCGCTGGCGACACCTATCCAACGCGAAAACTCTACTCGGATGACGTGGGCAAGACGCTGGCGACACTGGAAGGCACGGAGATCGCCTGGAAGCCGACCGGCAAGGAGCTGTACTTCCGTGCGTCGATTGTGTCATCGAAGCCGCATCCGAACCCGTCGTTCGAGGGCCAGACGGAGACGGCGTGGACGCAGCCGATGGGCTGGAAAAAGTAGTCTTGTTGCGCCGCAACAAGAGTGCGACCAGTTGCGGCGCAACTGGGCTACTTATCGCATCCGCATGCCTTGCATGCGGGCCTGCATGCCTTCGAGCATGGGGGCCATTTCGAGTTTCATGGAGAGCGGCGCTTCCTTGAAAAAGGTGCCCATGTCCTGGGTGAAGGTCTTTTCAAAGCTGGCGGCGTCTTGATCGAGGAGAAGCTGCATTTCGGGGTTGTTGGCGGACTTCTTCTTCATCTCGCGATGAATCCCGCCGATGCTGCGGCGGCGGTCTTCCGCTGGCAGCTTTTCGAGGCCTTTCATCACGGCCTTGAGGTTCTCTTCGACGGTGCGGCTGATGTACACGCCCTTCTCCTCGTCGGTGAGCGATTTGAAGAAGCGGTCCATGACCTCCAGGCCGTCCTCGCGCAGGGTGCTGCGCTGGTTGAAGTCGAGCCTGATGACGGAGGTGATGACGCTGTCGAGATGCTGCTGGCGCTGCTTTGAATCAAGGTCTTCATCGTCAAACCAGGGTGCCTGCCCCATCAGCGTGAGCGTCTTTTCTGGTGAGAAGACCGAATCTTCCGTGATCCACATGACCGCAGCCACCCCAGCCCAGACGAGGGCGAGGAAGGCGGCGACTTGAAGCCAGAGACGTTGGACCGGCATGCGGGGCTATCTTTTGCCAAATCGGCGGCCAAGCAACGAGAGGAATTCGCCGGATTCCTCGACCTTGAGCTTTTTCGTGACGGCGAAGTAGGCGATGGCGGCGATGCCGATGCTCACGCCGAGCGTGGCGCAACGCAGAAGGAAGTTCAGGTTGGCCCAATCGGCCATGATGGTGAATTTGGCGGCCAGACAGATGCCTGACATCGCGGTGATGCCGATGATGAGCTTGATGAGCGCCTGCATGAGCGAGCGTGTTTCAAGGCCGGAGGCGAACTTGCGCATGCAGACGTAAAGCGTGAGGAAATTGAGCGCGAGGCCGACCGCGGTGGCCCAGGCGAGCGCGGTGTGATCCCACTTCAGAACGAAGACGGTGATGGAGTTCACGGTCGCGGTGAACGCGATGATGCCCAGGCTGACCATC